>CAIPWG010000189.1 GCA_903868655.1 uncultured Sphingomonadales bacterium | reverse complement strand
GCGCGTACAAGCGTGGCGGCGTTGTAACCCATGGCAAGGCTGCCGAGCGCGAAGTGAAGCAGATGGAAAAAGACTCCAAGGACGGCAAGGGAACGCTGAGCTTCACGCCTAAGCGCGCGTCTGGCGGCAAGGTTGGCGAGTATACCGCCGGCGCGGCTACGGGCGAGGGCAGGCTTCAGAAGGTCGCCAACTACGGCGCGCGGAGCAAGGCTAAGTGAACAAGCCGACGCATTGCTTGCAGTGCGCCGAGCCGCTCGATCCTGCCGCGATCGCCGGAGAGGCCATCACCACGTTCATCTTCGAAGTGCGCAACATTCCCGCCGCACTCTACAAAGCGCTCGGCGGGTTTGCCACAAATGGCATCAACATGACCAAGCTGGAAAGTTATCAAACCGGCGCCAGCTTTTCGGCGACCACATTCTTCTGTGATGTCGTTGGCAAACCCGGTGATCGCCCACTCGATCTGGCTCTCGAAGAACTTGCCTTTTTTGCCAATAACCTGCGCATTTTGGGAACATATCCGCTGGAACGCGAACGCGGTTAAATAATCGCGCAACATTTTGGACTATCGGGTGCTTGCTGTTGGCACAATGCCATGCAAGCATGCCGCCTGTGTCTGATCACGCCGCGCCATTTCCGCCTCCTCATCCAGCCGGCGCAGGCGATGCCGCCTGGGCCAAAGTGCGTGCGATGGGCGATATCCAGTTCACCCCGCTGAACCCGACGCCCAAACCTGTCAGCGAACCCCCGGCATGGCTGCGCGCGCTCGTCGAATGGCTGACCGTGCGGCTCACGCCTCTGGTCCATTGGCTGGCCATTCACATCCGGACGATCGAAATCTTTGCCTGCATACTGCTGATCATGCTGCTCGGATGGGCGCTGGTGCGGGGATCGCTGACCATTTTCAAACGCCCGCGGCGCCAGATACCAGCCGAGGACAGCGAAACCTGGCGGCCCGATGCCGCGATGGCCGCTGCCTTGTTGTCCGATGCCGACCAATTGGCCGCAACGGGCCGGTTTGCCGAAGCGGTCCATCTGCTGCTGCGGCGCAGTTTCGATGACATTGCGCAAACCCGGCCCGACTGGCTGACGCCTGCCAGCACCGCGCGAGAAATCGCTCTGTTAACGGCGCTGCCGCTGGCCGCACGCACAGCATTTGGCGTGATTGCGCGCGAAGTCGAACGCAGCCGCTATGCGCTACACCCGCTGGATCACCCCGACTGGATCCGCGCCCGTGCGGCTTATGTCGCCTTCGCGGTCCCCGGCCGGGCTGCATCATGAATGCATCGCGCAACCCTGCGGTGTTTGACCCGCGCGGCACTCTGGCGCTGATCGCAGCAGGGTTTGTATCGTTTCTGGTATTGCTGTTCTGGCTCGGCACGGGCGAGGCACCGGCCAACAACGGTGGGGCGCACGGGCTGGGCAAAGGCATCACCGGCTACGCCGCGCTGTCCTCGCTTCTGGCTGCGGACGGTCAACAAGTCGGTTTCAACCGCGTGGCGGGCCATGTTGGGGGCGACGAACTCGTCGTGTTGACCCCGCTGCCCGATGTCGATGTCAAAGACCTGAAAATGCTCATTCGGGCGCGCCGCGATGCGATTGGGCCGACGATCCTCGTCCTGCCCAAATGGCGGACCGATCTGCTGCGTACCGACCCGCGCCAACCGAATGGCCAGGCCGGAAAAATCTGGGCCGGGCTGTTTGGTGCGCCGCGCGCGCCCACCGGATGGACGACGATCACCGGCGCGCAAACGCTGCGCTGGCCGGGGTTTCTCGACCATGTCGGCGTAGCACTGGCGAACGAAGCCGCCCCGGCCGCACATGGCTGGCGCAGCGCCGATGGCGCCAGTGGGCCTTTGCCCGATGACCACGTCGTGTTGTCGGGCGGAGGGACGGACGACGGCAATGCGCCGCTGGTGCCGCTGGTGCGCAGTGGCGACGGGCGAATTCTGGCCGGCTATTTCGCCGATGGTGGGGCTTATCCCGCGCTCGAACGCATGGCTGGTGTCGATACAGCGGGCGATCTGGCGGAAAACCGGTCGACTGAGGTGAAGCCGCTGGTGATCGTGTTCGAACCCGATTTGCTGAACAACCACGGCCTTGCCGACAAGGCCACCGCGCTCTTGGCGGAGCGTCTCGTTCAGGCCAGCGCCGGGCGTGGGGTGCAACGGGTCGTGTTCGACTTGGCGCTGGCGGGTCTGGGCGCGCCACGCAATCTGCTGACGCTGGCGTTTTCACCGCCATTTCTGGCGGCGACATTGTGCCTGATCCTGGCCATCGCAGGCGCCATCTGGCGTGGGTTCAACCGATTTGGTCCGGTCCTCGCCGACGATCCGGCGCAAGGTGCGGGCAAAGCCGTGCTGGTGGCAGGCGGCGCAGCCTTGCTGTTGCGTGCAAACCGGTATCACCTGCTCGGCGGGCCTTATGCTGATGCCGCCCGCGAACGGCTGATCCTGGCGCTCGGCCTGCCCCGTCGCCGTTCGAGCGCAGAAACCGATGCGGCCATTGCGCGTATCCAGCAGGCGGTTGCGCCCGGCACCACACCGTTTGGCGACATCGCCGCGCATCTGGCCGAGGCCCGTACGCCACGCGCCCTCGGCACACAGGCGGCCAATTTGCATCGTATCGAACAGGCATTGAGCCACGTTGGCCGAAAAGAGGGACCATGACACCACACGATTTGCGCGCGCTTGCCAGCACGATCCGGGGCGAAGTGGCCAAGGCCATCGTTGGGCAGGACACGGTGATCGATCATCTGCTGATCGCGCTGTTTTCCGGCGGGCATGTCCTGCTTGAGGGTCCGCCCGGCACCGCCAAGACATTGCTGGCGCAAAGTTTCGCCGCGACACTGGGGCTCGATTACGGGCGTATCCAGTTTACCCCGGACTTGCTGCCCGGTGACATTCTGGGATCGAACTTGTTCAATTTTCAGACCAGCCAGTTCACGCTGACGCGCGGCGCAATCTTTTGCGAGCTGCTGCTGGCCGACGAAATCAACCGCACCCCGCCCAAGACCCAGGCCGCTCTGCTCGAGGCAATGCAGGAACGCCGGGTGACTCTCGATGGTGTAGGCCACGCGCTGTCTGATCGCTTCACCGTGATTGCCACGCAAAACCCGATCGAAAGCCAGGGTGTCTATCCTTTGCCCGAGGCTCAGCTGGACCGGTTCCTGTTCAAAGTGCTGGTCGATTATCCCGACGCCGCGCAAGAGGCGCAGATCGTACAGCGCTATGCGCGGGGCCTCGGCACACCGCGCCCGGCCGAATTGGGTATCAGCGCGGTGCTTGGTCGCGATGATCTGGCCGCAGCCATTGCCGCCACGGGCGCGGTGACGATGGCCGACAGCGTCGTCGATTACGTGGTGCGGCTGGTGCGTGCGACCCGCGACAGCGGTGATCTGGTATCGGGTGCATCCCCGCGTGCTGCCGTGTTGCTGGCGAGTGCCGCACGCGCACGCGCTGCACTCGACGGCCGTGATTATGTCGTGCCCGATGATGTGAAAGCGCTGGCCACCGCCGTCTTGCGCCACCGCCTGCTGCTGTCGCCCGCTGCCGAAATCGAAGGCCGCGCGGTGGAAACAATCGTGGCCGATCTGATCACCCGCACAGAGGCACCGCGCTGACTATGCCGGCACCCGCCCCCTTGCTGCGCGGGCGACACGCCGCGATTGCGCCCAGTGCGCGGGCGATCCGGCTGTTGGTGGTGCTGGCACTGGCAGCGCTGGTGGTGGCAGCGGTCGCGCCGGGTGCATGGATCGTGGGGCCCGCGGCCGCAATTGCCTTTACCATGCTGGTGCTGGCCGATGGCGCGCTGGCCGGACGCGTGGTCACATTCCGCGTCATCGCACCCGGCGATGGTGAAGTGGGTGCGCCGCTGACAATCACGATCGAGGCGCAACTGGCGCGGCCCGGTCGCTGGACCCGGCCCATGGCGGCGCTCGCGACCGATCCGCGGCTGTGTCCCGGCGGGCGGCTCGATATCGCGCTTGATACCGACGACGCCAAAGCTGGCGCATGGTCGGGCACGGGCACGCCTTCGCCCAATCGGCGGGGCAAAGGCGCGATTTCGCGCGCGTGGCTGCGTTGGCAGGGGCCGCTCGGTCTTGCCCATCGCCAACGTTCCCAAGCGGTCGAGGCCGCTATTCGGGTCTGGCCCAATCTGGCCCCGGCGCGCGGAAAAGCCTTGCAGATATTCCTGCGCGAGGCAGGGTTCGGGCAGATCGCACGGCGGTTTCGCGGCGATGGCAGCGAATTCGAAGCGCTCGCAGAATATCAGCCGGGCATGGACCGGCATCGCATCGAATGGAAAAGTTCGGCGCGCCACGCCCGGCTGCTGGCGCGCGAATACGAAATCGAACGCAACAATCAGATCGTGCTGGCTTTTGATTGCGGGCAGGCGATGTGCGAACCGATCGCCGGGCTGGCGCGGATCGATCGCGCGGTCACCGCCGCGCTGACCACCGCCTGGGTCGCATTGAAAGCCGAGGACCGCGTTGCGCTGTTCGGCTTTGCCGCAAGACCGCTGGTGATGAGCCCGTTCATCACTGCGCCGCAGCAGTTTTACCGGCTGCAACAGGCCGCGGCCGACCTCGATTATCGGCATGAAGACGCCAATTTCACACTGGCCATGGCAACGCTCGCCACCCGCCTGCAACGCCGGTCGCTGATCGTGCTGTTTGCCGATTTCAGCGATCCGACGGCTGCCGAAATGATGGTCGAGATGTGCAGCAAGCTGATCCAGCGCCACCGCGTGCTGTTTGTGGTGATGCGCGATGAAGATCTGCACACGCTGGCCGGCGGCGCCATCGCCACACCCGGCGATGTCGCGCGCGCGGTCGTAGCACAAGGTTTGATCCGCCAGCGCGCGCTGGTCTTGACCCGGCTGCGCCAGATCGGCGTGCGGGTGATCGAAACGCCCTGGCAAACCATCGGCCCGCGCCTTCTGGAAACCTATCTGGCGATCAAGCGCGAAGGCAGCATCGGATGAGCAGCAGCGCACCCCCACGTTTTGGCAAGACTTTCACCGGCTGGTTTGCCAGACGCCCGGACGCCGTCATCGTTGCCGCCGAACAGGCCGGTTTGCGATCGGACCGTTTCCGGCTGGAACGCGAAGCCGATTGGCGGCGGCTGGAAGCGATTGTGGCGCGGATCGAGACCGGGCGTATCCGCACGCTTGCCGACGATGATCTGGTGGCCCTGCCCGCGCTGTACCGTATGTTGGTGTCGAGTCTGT
>CAIPWG010000188.1 GCA_903868655.1 uncultured Sphingomonadales bacterium | reverse complement strand
GTCGCCGGTTTTGCGATGGGTGCGCGCGCAGCCTATATCTACATTCGCGGCGAATATATTCGCGAAGCCGAAACGCTGTTTGCAGCTGTGCGCGAAGCGTACGATGCCGGTCTGGTCGGGCGCAACGCCTGCGGTTCGGGTTATGATTTTGATGTGTTCGTCCACCGCGGTGCGGGCGCGTATATTTGCGGCGAAGAAACCGCGATGATCGAAAGCCTCGAAGGCAAAAAGGGCCAACCCCGCCTGAAACCGCCGTTTCCGGCCGGTGCGGGGCTTTATGGTTGCCCGACCACGGTCAACAATGTGGAATCAATAGCAGTCGCGCCAACGATCTTGCGGCGTGGTGCCTCCTGGTTTTCCAGCTTTGGCCGAGATAACAACAAGGGGACCAAGCTGTTCCAGATTTCGGGCCATGTTGAACGGCCCTGCGTGGTCGAAGAAGAGATGTCGATCCCGTTCCGCGAACTGATCGAACGCCATTGCGGCGGTATTCGTGGCGGATGGGACAATCTGCTGGCGGTGATTCCCGGCGGTTCGTCGGTGCCTTTGGTGCCTGCTGCCGAAATCCTGGATGCGCCGATGGATTTCGACGGCCTGCGTGCGGTCGGCTCAGGGCTGGGCACCGCAGCAGTGATCGTGATGGACAAGTCGACCGACATCGTTCGCGCGATCGCCCGGCTTTCGTATTTCTACAAACACGAAAGCTGTGGCCAGTGCACACCGTGCCGCGAAGGTACGGGCTGGATGTGGCGGGTGATGGAACGTCTGCGCACCGGCGATGCCCGGGTCGAAGAAATCGACATGCTGCAACAAGTGACCAAGCAAGTTGAAGGTCACACCATCTGTGCGCTGGGAGATGCGGCGGCCTGGCCAATTCAGGGCTTTATCCGCCACTTCCGCCCCGAGATCGAACGCCGGATCGCTGAAAACGATGCGCTGCGGGAGGCTGCCGAATAATGCCCAAGCTCAAAGTAGATGGTGTCGAACTCGAAGTTCCGGCCGGGGCCACCGTGCTTCAAGCCTGCGAGCTTGCGGGCAAGGAAATCCCGCGCTTTTGCTATCACGAACGCCTGTCGATTGCCGGCAACTGCCGCATGTGTCTGGTCGAGGTAAAGCCCGGCCCGCCCAAGCCTCAGGCTTCGTGTGCTTTGCCGGCTGCCGAAGGTCAGGAAATCCGCACCGATAGCGAGATGGTCAAGAAGGCACGCGAAGGGGTGATGGAGTTTCTGCTCATCAACCACCCGCTCGATTGCCCGATCTGCGATCAGGGCGGCGAATGCGATTTGCAGGACCAGTCGGTGGCTTACGGTCGCGGCGGTTCGCGCTACCACGAAGAAAAGCGTGCGGTGACCCAGAAGAACATGGGTCCGCTGATCAAGACCGTTATGACGCGTTGCATCCATTGCACCCGTTGCGTGCGGTTCAGCGAGGAAGTTGCGGGCGTTGACGAAATCGGCGCGCTGTACCGCGGCGAAAGCATGCAGATCGCGACGTATCTGGAAAAGGCGGCGAAACACGAGCTGTCGGCCAATGTCATCGATTTATGCCCGGTTGGCGCGCTGACGAGCCGACCCTACGCGTTCGAAGCGCGGCCGTGGGAATTGAAAAAGACCCTTGGCATCGATGTGTCCGATGCACTGGGCGCCAATATCCGTATCGATTCGCGTGGGCGCGAAGTATTGCGCATTCTGCCGCGCGTTAACGACGACGTGAACGAGGAATGGTTGGCCGACCGTGCGCGCTATCTGGTGGATGGGCTGACCCGCCGCCGGCTGGATCGCCCTTGGCTGCGAGTGGATGGCAAATTGCGAGCGGCCAGTTGGGCCGAAGCACTCGCCGCCGTGGGCACGATCAGTCCCGGCGCTTCGGTCGCGGTGATTGCCGGGGACCTGGTGGATGCCGAGACAATGTTCGCTGCCAAGAAACTGGCCGTTGCGCTCGGATCGAGCATGCTCGAAGGTCGCCAGACCGGTTTGGCTTACGACACGTCGAACCTTGCTGCCGCCGCGTTCAATTCGACATTGGCCGGTATCGAAGATGCCGATGCGATTTTGATTTACGGCAGCCAGGTGCGCGACGAAGCGCCATTGCTCAATCCGCGTTTGCGCAAGGCCGTGCGTCGTGGGGCCAAAGCCTACATCATCGGTCCCTGGTGGGATGCAACGTATCCGACGACCCATCTTGGTGATGAAGCATCAGCGATTGACGCGTTGCCCGACGATGTCGCAGCCGTGTTCGCCGCAGCGGCGCGTCCAGCGATTATCATGGGTGGTGCCGCTCTGGCCAAGGGCGGGCTTTCGTCCGCACTGGCATTTGCTGAACGCTTCAATCTGGTTCGCGATGGCTGGAACGGTTTCAACGTGTTGCATTTCGCAGCCGCGCGGATGGCTGGGCTGATGCTCGGTTATGCGCAAAAGGGCGGAATTGCCGACATCGTGGCTGCACAGCCCAAGCTGGTCATTTCGCTCGGGGCCGATGAAGTTGATTGGACCAAATTCGCCGGGTCGATGATCGTGCATATCGGCCACCATGGTGACAAGGCCGCGCATGTGGCTGATGTTATCCTGCCGGGCGCGGCGTTCAGCGAAAAAGATGGCACTTACGTCAATACCGAAGGTCGTGTGCAATATGGCGAAAAAGCCGTGTTTGCGCCGGGCGAAGCACGTGAGGACTGGACGATCTTGCGCGCGTTGGCCGATGCGCTGGGGGTATCGGTCGGCTTTGACAACTTTGCGCAATTGCGTGACTGCATGATTGCCGAAGTGCCCGCGCTGGGCGTCGAAGGCCTGGTGGACTTCGGCGCTTTGCCGGCTGCCCCAGAGGGCGTGCGGGCTTCGGGTGTGATCGGTTATCCAGTGAAGGATCGGTACCTGACGAATGCGATTGGCCGGGCCAGCCCGACGCTTCAGCGCTGTTCGGCAGAACTGATCCACGGTGAGATCGAGGCGGAGGCCGCAGAATGACACCGTTTTTCCTGGGTTATATGCCCTTTGGCTGGGCGTGGGGCGTCGCGACGGTCCTGGAGATCTTGTTGATCGCGTTGCCGGTCATGCTGGCGGTGGCCATGGTGATCT
>CAIPWG010000187.1 GCA_903868655.1 uncultured Sphingomonadales bacterium | reverse complement strand
CCAGCGAAGGGCATGATGACTGGATTGTCGCGCCCAGCGTAACCGGGCCGATGGCGCGCAATGTGGGTGATCTGGCGCTCATGCTGTCGGTCATGGCGGGCCCCGATGCGCGCATGCCGCTGTCGATGGAATCCGATGCGCAGGCGCTGCGTGCGGTCGAACCGACGGCGATGAAGGGCAAACGCATAGCCTGGTCAGGTGATTTTGGCGGTCGGGTGCCGTTCGACCCGGGCGTGCTTGACGTCTGTCGTCAAGCGGTCGACCGGTTCGCCGCAATGGGCGCCCACGTCGAGGAGGCGGTGCCCGATTTCCCGGTGGCCGATGTCTGGCGTGTCTTTGTCAAAACGCGCCATTTCTACACCGGCGCGGGGCTTTTGCCGTTGTACAAGGATCCGGCCAAACGCGCGTTACTCAAACCGGAGGCGATTTGGGAAGTCGAAGGCGGGCTTGGCCTGTCAGCCTATGACCTCAGCGCACTGTCGGCAATGCGCACCGGTTGGTCACGCGCGGTGGCAAAGCTGTTTGAACGCTATGACTACTGGATCGTGCCGACCGCACAGGTCTTTCCGTTTCCGGTGGAACAGCACTGGCCCAAAACGGTCGGCGGGCGCAGCATGGAAAGCTACCACGAATGGATGCAGGCAGTGTGCCTGGTAACACTGTCGGGCGCCCCGGCGCTGGCCGTTCCTGCCGGGTTCAACCCGACGGGCCTGCCGATGGGCGTGCAGATTGTCGCGCC
This sequence comes from uncultured Sphingomonadales bacterium, assembly GCA_903868655.1. Taxonomy (GTDB): domain Bacteria; phylum Pseudomonadota; class Alphaproteobacteria; order Sphingomonadales; family Sphingomonadaceae; genus Novosphingobium. The sequence goes on along the minus strand of CAIPWG010000187.1, from coordinate 4,117 downwards.
AATCCATCATGAGGCGGCCTGCCTTGCGGCGGCGGCGGCCTATGAGGCGGCGGCGGGTGATGTACTTGCGCGGCGACCTGAAGTTTAAGGTCCAGCCGAAATCATTTGCGGCGTGTGTGATCGGTATTAACACGGATTCCGAAAAACGGCGGTCGTTTGCTCTTCACCCAACAGAGTCTCGCTTACGCTGAGCGGGGTCTGATCCGGATGATCATGACTGGTATGTGCTGATTCGGGGTGGGGAAATTTATGAAAAGAACTTTTTGTGCCGCGTTCGCGTTTTCGATGGTTTCGACGGTACCGGCACAAGCCAGTCCTGAGCAGCCCGAGCTGGTTACGGTGCCTGCCCCGCCAGCGGGTAAGGCGGAAGTGGTGTTCCTTCGCGATGGTGGTTATGCCGGCTCCGCCATCAGTTGCGCGGTCAGCGAAGGCAAGACCAAGCTCAGTTCGTTGCCGCCGCGTCGGTTCTTCATATTGGTGGCAGCGCCGGGCAAGCATACCTTTTCGGTGTCTTCCGAGGCCAAGGACGAAATCTATTTCGACTTGAAACCAGGTCAGGTTAATTATGTAAAGTGCCATGTCGAAATGGGCTTTTTTGCGGGTCACCCCAAGCTCGATGTTGTCGAGGAAGTCATGTTCACAGCCAAAACCTGGAAATCGGTCGAAAAATCCCGGATGGGCCCTGATGTGCTGACCGACGAACAGATCAAAGCGGCGCTTTCCGCGCAGGCCACTGCTGCTCCGGCAACTCCTGTCGTTCCGGTGGCGCAAGTTGCCACTGCACCAACAGAAACTCCTGCCGCGCCCGCCACACACTGACGCGAACGGGTGCGCCGTATTGGTCGGCGCACCCTGTCCTATAAATCCTAAATTCGCACCGAGGTCGGCTTACGCCCCCGCGCGCACCCCATGGCTCAGCGCCAGTGCGGCCAGCGGTTGCACCCGTTCCGACATCGCCTTGGCATGGGCGGACGAAGCTGTGCCGTCGATTACGCGTTTCTTGATGCCCTGGATGATCGCGGCGAGGCGGAAGAAGTTGTACGCCAGATACCAGTCGATGTTGTCCAGCCCGTCGCGGCCGGTCTTCGTGCAGTAATACGCGACCACTTCGTCGAGTTCGGGAATGCCCAGCGCCTTGCGATCAAGGTCCATGACACCGGAGCGGCCGCCGTTGTCCTGCGCCCAGGCTGTGCAGAAATAGGTGAAATCAGCCAGCGGATCGCCCAGTGTTGATAGCTCCCAGTCGAGCACGGCTGCGACTTTGGCTTCGCCCGGGGCAAAAATCAGGTTGTCGATCCGGTAATCGCCATGGACGACGCTGACGCGGGTCTGTTCGGGCAGGGTTGCGGGCAACCATTCGATCAACCGCTCCATTTCCGGCATCGTTTCGGTTTCTGACAGGCGGTATTGCTTTGTCCAGCGATCGACCTGCCGCCCGAAATAGTTGCCCGGCTTGCCATAATCGCCAAGGCCGATGGTATCAGGATCGAGCGTGTGGAGCGCGGCCAACGTGTCGGTCATGGCGAAATAGTGCGCGCGCCGATCTTCAGGTGTGGCGCCGGGCATGGCGCCGTCCCAGATCGTGCGTCCATCGACACAACCCATCACATAGAACCACGAGCCGAGCACGCTGGCGTCTGTGCACAGGCCATACTGCTTCGCCACCGGATACCCCGTGGCCGACAGCGCAGCCTGCACTTTGTATTCGCGATCGACGGCGTGGGCCGAAGGCAGCAATTTGCCAAATGGCTTGCGCCGCAGCACATAAGGCCCCGAAGGCGCGTCTATGCGATAAGTCGGGTTCGATTGCCCGCCCTTGAATTTCGACACCGAAAGCGGGCCTTCAAACCCCGCGACATGCGCGGCGCACCATGCTGTCAATTGGGCTTCATTCAGCCGGTCGTCGCCTTCTGGCACGACAGTGCCGGTAAACGCGGTCTGCGCGTCCATCGCCGGGGAGGTGGTCATGCGAAACTCCTACTGATCGAACACGATCACCGACCGCGCCGAATGCCCGGCGCGCATCTTTTCAAACCCGGCATTGATCTGTTCCAGCGGGATGCGTTCGGCAATGATTGTGTCGAGATCGAGCAGGCCGCGCATGTAGAAATCGACCAGTCGCGGCAGATCGACCGGAAACCGGTTCATCCCCATGATCGCGCCTTGCAACTTCTTGCCAGAAAGCAGGTCCATTGCCGACAGGCTGACCCGTTCGGCCAGCGGCATCATGCCAAGGATCGTGGCGGTACCGCCCCGGCGAAGGCTGGCGACCGCCAACGCGGCGGATTGCGGCCGACCTACGGCCTCGATCGCATGATCGACCCCGCCTTTGGTCATTTCGATGATCAGCTTGGCAGCGTCGGGCGCGGTGGCATCGATCACGTCAGTCGCGCCCAGTTTGAGCGCCAGAGCGCGCTTTTCGGGGATAGGGTCGGCGGCAATGATCCGGCCCGCGCCGGCGATCTTTGCGGCATTGATCGTGGCGAGACCAACCCCGCCGCAGCCGACCACCACCACGGTTTCACCCGGGGTCAGCTTGCAGGCGTTGAACACCGCGCCCGCGCCCGTGGTCACGGCACAGCCGATCACGGCGGCACGGTCCAATGGCATGTCGCGATGGATTGCCACGCAGGCGTGTTCGTGGATCAGCATCATGTCGGCAAACGCCGACAGATTGAGCATCTGGTTGACGATCGCGCCGTCGCTTGCACGCGTCAGACGCGGCGGTTGTCCAGCGGCGCGGCGTGTTTCACCACCAAGGCACAAGGCCATGCGTCCGGTGACGCAGAATTCGCAATGGCCGCAGAACGCCGAAAGGCAAGTGACGACATGATCGCCCTTTTTCACGGTGCGCACTTCGCTGCCGACTTCTTCGACAACGCCCGCCGCTTCATGCCCAGCCACGCATGGCATGGCATGGGGGTAGCTGCCTTCGATGAAGTGCAAGTCGGAATGGCACAGCCCGCAGGCATGGTTGCGGATCAGCACTTCGTGCGGGCCGGGCTTGGCCACAGTCAGCTGTTCGATCACCAGCGGCGTGCCAGCTTTTTCGAGAACGGCGGCTCTCATCGTATCGGTCCCCTTGTTTTCCCGCATTCCGTTCGTGCCAAGCTTGCCGAAGCAGGCGCGCAACAGGTGTACCCATGTTGGCGCGCGTCCTTCGACAAGCTCAGATCAAACGGAAGGTATTTCAATATTTTAGCGAGCAGCCCCGAGGTCGCCCGAGCTGAATTCTGCCTTGTCGCCCGGTTTGTCGGTGTGGCGGGCAAATTCGATCCGGGCAATGGCGCGGTTGTGCACTTCATCGGGACCATCGGCCAGACGCAACGTGCGCTGATGCGCATATGCTTCGGCAAGACCGAAATCTTCGGACACACCGCCGCCGCCGTGCGCCTGGATCGCATCGTCGATGATCCGCAGCGCCATGTTGGGGGCCTGCACCTTGATCATCGCGATTTCCAGTGCAGCAGCCTTGTTGCCGACTTTGTCCATCATGTCGGCCGCTTTCAGGCACAACAGACGGGTCATGTCGATATCGATACGGGCAGAAGCGATGCGCTGTTCCCAAATCGAATGCTGGGCAATGGTCTTGCCAAACGCCACGCGGCTTTGCAGGCGACGCGCCATCTTCGCAATCGCCTCTTCGGCCACGCCGATTGTGCGCATGCAGTGGTGGATACGGCCTGGCCCGAGGCGCCCTTGCGCGATCTCAAACCCGCGCCCTTCGCCGAGCAGAATGTTTTCAACCGGCACGCGCACATTGTTCAACCGCACTTCCATATGTCCATGCGGCGCGTCGTCGTAGCCAAACACCGGCAAGTGGCGCACGATTTCCACACCGGGAGTGTCGGTCGGCACCAGCACCATCGACTGCTGCGAATGGCGCTTTGCTTCGAAATCGGTCTTGCCCATCACGATCAGGATCTTGCAGCGCGGATCGCCCAAACCCGAAGACCACCACTTGCGGCCATTGATAACATAATGATCGCCATCGCGCGCAATCGAGGTTTCCACATTGGTCGCATCGGATGAGGCGACTTGCGGTTCGGTCATCAGGAACGCGGAACGGATACGCCCGTTCATCAGCGGTTCGAGCCACTCTTCCTTTTGCGCCAAT
>CAIPWG010000186.1 GCA_903868655.1 uncultured Sphingomonadales bacterium | reverse complement strand
TATCTGACGGGATGGGTGGCGAACGTATTGCCAAGCGAAAGCTGATGAATCTGTCGATCAGCTGTGACCATCGCGTGGTCGACGGATGGGATGCGGCCAGTTTTGTGCAGGCTTTGCGTCGGATGATCGAAACGCCAACGTTGCTTTTGGTGTGATGGGCCGGGCTGAAAAAGCCCGGTTCTTCAGGCCTGTGAAAAAACTTTATGGTGGTTTGTTGACAGTCTGAATTGTGTGCCATAGAGGCGCGGCTCCCAAGCGGAAACGCGGGTGTAGCTCAGTTGGTTAGAGTGCCGGCCTGTCACGCCGGAGGTCGCGGGTTCAAGTCCCGTCACTCGCGCCATGGTTTTGAATTTGGCCGGTTTGGTGCTCAGCCCCAGCGGCCGGTTTCCATCCAGATCAAAAACCGCCGCAGCGGCAAAAGCCAGATCGTACCGAGCACGATGTAGGCCACGGTCTGTGCGAGGACAGGCAAGCCGCCAATCGGTTCCGCCAATCGTGCAACCAGCCCGGCATAGAGGCCCAGTGCCACCACCAGCATCAGAATTCCGGCAGGCTTGCGCCACGTCGGTTGCAAGCGGTCGCTGTCACGATCAAGCATTGTCATAATGGCCTCTGGCAAAGGGTCCGTAGAGCCGGGTGGGTGTGACCACTGCGGTCAGCGGCATATCATGTGTTTCGCGCGGCAGATCGTCGATCAATTGACAGTCCCACGCCAGCCCAATCGCACTAGCATTGGGGTGCGCGGCCAGCCAGCGGTCATAATGTCCACCCCCCTGGCCCAATCTCCCCCCATCCTCGGTAAAGCCTACCAGCGGGATGAACAGGACTTCGGGTTCGATCAGCTCTGCGCCGGTCAAAGGCTGGGCAGAGCCAAACGGGCCGGGCTCCAGCAATTCGTCAAGGTAGGGGCTGTCCCAGCGGCGAAACGCCATCGCATCACCGGGTTGTGCAAAGGCTGGCAGCGCGATCGGGTGCCCGGCTTCGTGAAAATAGCGTGCATAGCCGCTGGCGGGGGCTTCTGCGGGCATGGCGCTGTATAGCCCGATCGCCGCGCCTGCCGGGATCAGATCAAGCAGCGCGGCGGGCGGACGCATCAGGACCAGCGCGCGCACACGCGGGTCAAGCGCTGCCACATGCAAGCGGCGAGCTTGGCGCAGGCGTTTGCGCAGGGCCGATTTGGCCAATCGGGCGTGTTCGCCTTCGCTCATCGGGGAGGGGTCCCTGTTTGGCTGCCTGGGCCGTGGGTCTGTGTAAGGCCGGTATGGCGCAAAGATGGGTGACGGGCCCACCATGGGTCGTTTGCTCGGAATATCCTCTGACGCGTAACGTCAGGTGGGGACCACGTGTCCAGGACCAAGATCCCGGCCAGAGACAGCCCCCTAGGATTGCTTATAGCCTCAGGGATGTTCATGCGGCTCGTACCGGGCAGAACCCGTCGACACCTATTTAGTGTGTCGCTTCGAATTGCTCAAGTCGCAACGCAAGCTTTTCCACCCGATCGGCCAATGCGGTCACACGCATCAGCGTCGCTGCATCAATCGGGGCCGGTTCGGCCACTGGTCCGTTCGATTGCAAAGCATGCAGTTCGTCAGCCAGGACCAGAGCGCCGATTAGCAGCATACGCGTTTCGGTCTGGTTGTTGGCGATGCCCAGTGCGCGCAGGCGATCGTCGACCATTGCGGCCAATTTGCGCAAATGCGGAGTTTCATCGGGGGTCGTGGCAATCACATGACTGCGGCCACCGATGTTGAGCGTGATGTTGGTCGTGGCGGGTTTGGTCATGGTTTTTGCGGCAAATTCGCCAGCAGCAGGTCAAGCTGTTGCAATTCGCTGCTGACAGTTTCTTTCAAGCGACGGTGCCGCTGCCTGAGCGTCGCCATTTCGGCGATTTCCGCTTCGCGCGCGGCAGCGGCGCGTTCCAGGCGGTCGAGTGCCTGCGCGATCCGGTCAAGCTCGCTATCAAGACTGGGGCTGCTCATCCCGCTTGGCTAGCACAACCAGAGGCCCGCGCAAGCATTGGCGCAGGCCTGTGCCACGGTGGCAAAGTCTGTTGACAGGGTTAACGTGTTTCCGCCAATGCATAGGAATGCGCAACCGGGTTAGGCGGTGTGCGAAAGCATCGGCGAGACACGGTTCGGGCGTGGCCTTGACGGGGGTGACGGCCTGTCCCAAGAGGCGCCTGCCGAATCAAACAGATCGTGCGGGCGCCCGTTTTGGCCAGCCCGGACCGGAAAGGTTGTTCACCCAAAGATGATCCGTGACTCACACGCGCTGGCACCGATGGCCAACGCCATCCGCGCGCTCGCCATGGATGCCGTTCAAGCCGCCAATTCGGGCCACCCCGGAATGCCGATGGGCATGGCCGATGTGGCAACAGTGCTGTGGAGCCAATTCCTGAAATTCGATCCGACTGCGCCGCGCTGGGCAGATCGTGACCGGTTCGTGCTGTCGGCCGGGCATGGCTCGATGCTGGTTTACGCGTTGCTTTATCTGTCGGGATACGAGTCGCCGACCATCGGCGATATTCGTGATTTCCGGCAATTGGGCAGCGTTTGCGCGGGCCATCCGGAAAACTTTCTCATCCCGGGTGTCGAATGCACGACGGGCCCGCTGGGCCAGGGTGTGGCGATGGCTGTGGGCATGGCCATGGCCGAACGCCATCTCAATGCCGTGTTTGGCGATGATCTGGTTGATCACAAAACCTGGGTGATTGCTGGTGACGGCTGTCTGATGGAAGGCATCAACCACGAAGCGGTGGGTCTGGCCGGAACCTTGGGCCTTGGGCGGTTGAACGTTCTTTGGGACGACAACCGGATCACGATCGATGGCGATGCCAGCCTGTCAACCAGCGAAGACGTACTGGCGCGCTATACCGCCAGTGGTTGGCACGTCGCATCATGCGATGGCCACGATTTCGCCGACATCGCGCGCGCTTTGGCCGAAGCTGCTGCGGATCCGCGTCCGTCATTGGTGGCCTGCCGCACATTGATCGGCAAGGGCGCGCCCAACAAACAAGGCGGGCACAATGTTCACGGCAGCCCGCTGGGCGCAGACGAAGTCGCTGCAACACGCGCCAACCTGGGTTGGATGTCGGCGCCGTTCGAAGTGCCTGCCGAGGTACTGGCGGCGTGGCATGAAACGGGCACGCGCGGTCAAGCTGCCCATGCGCAATGGCAGGAGCGGACGGCCCATCTGCCTCTGCGCGGCGAATTCGATCGCCGCATGGCGGGTACGCTGCCCGCGCTGGACGCCGCCGATGCGGCCTTCGCCGCATGGCTGGAAAACCCGCGCAAAGTGGCAACGCGCTAGGCCTCGGAATTGGCGCTTGATGTGTTGGCACCCAT
>CAIPWG010000185.1 GCA_903868655.1 uncultured Sphingomonadales bacterium | reverse complement strand
GCACTCGGCGGCAGCTTGAAGGTGGCGAGCATTTGCGCACCGGTCACCTGCGCCGCCGCTTCGCTGGCCGCTCCAGTCCAATGCGTATCCGCCTTGAAGAATAGCGCCGTGCCAGGGTCTTTTTGGTGCAGATCGTTCAGAGCCGTCGCAAGGTCTGGAACCAAAGCGCCGGATTTGCGCAACGTCTCAACCGCCAATTGATAACGGGCATCCGCCTCCGGCAGGAAGCTGAAATCATCGGGCAGAAACTCACGATAAATCCGCGCTTTGGCTGGCGTGAGGAGCAGCACGGTGTCGATACCGGCGGCCTTGAACAGATCGACCGTGGCGGTGATGGTTTTTGCCACAGTCCGCATCTTGGCGGTGCTGGTCTTGCGCGGATCATCATAGCTGAAGAACAACCAGCCGTTTTTGCCGATCACCGTGCCCTTAATGAGCGTATAGGCTGCGGACTTGGCCGAGGCCCATACGCTGCCAGCCAAGGCCAAACCACCCATCAGCCAGAGGCGGCGCGTGAGCGCTACCCGGTTTTGTCGATTGGTCATCATCAGACCTTCAGCGCCGTGCGCAATTTGGTGAGGAAATCCGCACTCGCCATCGCGTTGGTTCCCCAACCATCCTTGCGTTCTGGCGGCAGGGTGATGTCGGTCTCGTGGAAGTCCCACACGATCAAGCTGGGCTTGCGATCTTTAAAGCCTTGGCTGTCGATATATTGCAAAAGCGTGGAATACGGCCCGACCTGATGCACACGCCAGAACAAATCCACCGGACGTTCAAGCTGGTTGGACAACATGTTGGCAAACCCGAAACGCGGCTGGGTGAAGCTGTTACCCACCACCGCCACATCGGCCGACACGCTGTCGAGTAACCCGCCTGCAGTCGCCTGGGCGTGAACGGGGAAGGACTCGAGCTTGTATTTCGATTTCTCAGCCGAGGTTGGCAGCAGGGCCGCGAGGTCGTTCTTCTCCTGCTTCACCTGCTCAATCGGGCCAAGCGTTGCACCAGGGCCGGGTGCTGCCGGGAGCTTGATCTTCTCCTTTATCGACTTGGCCATCGCCACTGCCGCCGCTTCCGCGCCGGTGCCGTTCCAATGGGTGTCACCCTTAAAAAACAGCGGCGTGTTCGGCTGGGCCGTGTGTAGAGCTGAAAGCACAGTGAACAGGTCGGGCACCAACGTGCCACCCTTGCCGAACGCCGCACGGCCGAGGTCGTAGCGCTTGTCGGTGTCGGCGTTGAATTTGAAGTCATCTGGCAGCATCTCGCGCAGAACGCGTGATTTGGCAGGGGTGTACATAATCACCACCTGGATTTTCGCCTTGTTCAGCGCGTCAATCGCCGAAGTCACCACAGCGCCAACCGCGTCCACCATCTTGCGGTCGAGATGCAACAACTCGTCCCACAACGGAAACAGCCAATCGTCCTTGCCAACTACAACCAAGCCTTCAACTTTGGCATTGGCAGCGCGCGGATCGAAAACGGAATACCCAGCAAGTCCCACTCCGGCCAGGAGGGTTTGACGCCGTGTTATGGAAGATTTCATCTGCATGATTCCGACATATATACTGTCTCGTTTCTTATCGCAGCCAATTCCGAGCGCCAGTGACATCCAAGGGGAGAGTGGGCCGCGGCGGCGCATAATCGTCCTCATCCGGCCCGGTTGGCAACCCGCACATATCTCCGCACAGGAAGTTGAAGCTGGCCCAGAATCGGTCGTTCTGTCCTTACACACTGACGGCAAAATCGCGTGACAGGGCTCGACAAAATATTGAGACAATAAGCAAATATTACGACCCCCGCGCGTCGTTCTATTATCTATTGG
>CAIPWG010000184.1 GCA_903868655.1 uncultured Sphingomonadales bacterium | reverse complement strand
TGGACGAGCCCGAACTGAAAATCATCGACGTGTTCATTTGCAAGCTGCGCAAGAAACTGGCGCACGCCTGTGGTGGCGAAAACTATATCGAAACTGTCTGGGGCCGTGGCTATGTGCTGCGCGATCCCGAAGACCTGTCGGCCATCGAGGCCGCCTGAAAGCAGGGTCGCACCGGGGTGCTGGCGCGCCCCGGTTGACCCCATCCCTGGAAATGGCCCGCCGTTTGGCGGGTCTTTTTTTGGACAGCTTGCGCGTGCTCTGGCAAGGGCGGTGTTCAAAGCGTCTGAACCCGGGAGATGCGCCATGATTTCCAAGCGGCAGTTTTTGACAGGTACAACAGCCATGGCCGGGATGGCCTTTTTGGGGCCACACGCAAAGGCCGCTGACACCGCCCTGTTCGGTACGCAACCCGGCCCGATCACGCCCGCCGAACATGCCGCGCGACTGGCGAAAGTGCAGCAGTTGATGCGCGCAGGCGGGATCGGCGCACTGGTGGTCGAGGCTGGATCGGGTCTTGTCTATTTCACCGGGATCGAATGGCATACTTCCGAGCGGGTCACCGCGGCGGTTATCCCCGCGCAAGGTGATCCCGTGATCGTTACCCCGGCTTTTGAAGAACCCAGCGTGCGCGAAACGCTGCGCATTGACGCCGATGTCACCCCGTGGAACGAAGACGAAAGCCCGGCCGCGCTGATTGCCAAAGCAATGAGTGCGCGCAAGCTGGGCGCCATGCCGATCGCTATCGATCGCTCGGTCCGGTTCTTTGTGGTCGATGCGCTGCGGCATGCTTTGCCCGATTGTCGGATTGTGGCGGGTGAGGGGCTGGTAAACCTCTGTCGTCAGATCAAATCGCCTGCCGAGCTCGCGTTGCTGGCGCGCGCCAATGCGATCACTCTGGCCGCGTTGCATCAGGTTCACGGTCAGATCGCGCTTGGCATGACCCAGCATGACATCGCCGCGCTGATGGACAAGACCTCGGCCATGCTTGGCGGGCCGAGCGAATTTTCGCTGGTGCTTCTGGCGGTGGCCAGTGCCTATCCGCATGGGTCGCATCAGCCGCAAGTGGTGCGCGAAGGATCAGTCATCCTGATGGATTGCGGCGCGGTGGTGCACGGCTATCAATCCGATATCTCGCGCACCTGGGTCTATGGCGAGCCGACTGCGCGGCAGCGCAAAGTTTGGAACACGGTGCGGCGCGGTCAGGAGATCGCGCTGGAAACCGCAAAAATCGGTGTGCCGGTGGGCGCAATCGATGATGCGGTGCGCGTGTTCTATACCAGCGAAGGCTGGGGTCCGGGTTATCATTTGCCCGGCCTGTCGCACCGCACAGGTCACGGGATTGGCCTTGATGGCCATGAATCGCCTTACCTTGTTCACGGCGATGATACGCCGCTGGCCGAAGGCATGTGCTTTTCGGATGAGCCGGGCATTTATATCCCCGGCGAATTCGGTATCCGGCTGGAAGACTGCTGGCACATGACCGCGACCGGGCCGCAGACGTTTACGCCTTTGGCCCGGTCGATTGATGATCCCGTTTAAGGCGCAACTGGCAGCAGAATTGCGCTCGGCATGGCCCCGCCATAACCGATCTGCATCGTGGCCGGCTGGTAATCGTGCGGCTTGGCCAGAAACACGTTGGGCACAAAGGTCTGCGGGTTGCGATCGTAAAGCGGGAACAGGCTTGATTGCACTTGCACCGCGATCCGGTGGCCCGGCAGCACCACGTGGTCGACATGGGGCAGGGCAAAGCGGAATCGGTTGAACACACCTGGCGTGAGCGGCTGCGGTTTGGCCAGGCTGTTCAGATAGCGGCCGCGAAAAATCTCGATGCCGATCGGCAGTTCATAACCCGCCATTGACGGCTTGGCGCCCGGTGAGTTGGCCTCGGGCTGATCGTCGGGATAGATATCGATCAGTTTGACCACCACATCGGCATCGGTCCCGCTGGTCGCCAGATAGATATCGACCGCAGGCGCACCCATCAGGTGCACCCGATGATCGAGCACCGCACCGGTAAAGGTTACGACATCGGGTCGCCCGGTAACAAACCGCTGATCGCGCACCAGCCAGGTGGTCCATTGTTTGTTATCACCCAGATTGACCGGGCGGGGTACAAACGGCACTGGCTTGGCCGGGTCGGCGACCCACGACACGCGGCCCGCTTTGGTTGGCGCGGCAAACCCGGCGGATTGGTCGGGGCCCAGATAATAAGCCGTAGGCGTACCCATCGGCCAGCGGGGTGATTGTTCCCAGGTGTCGATGCCGGTCGCATATGTGACTGCGGCAGGCGTTTTGGGGTCGGGCGCGTCTTTCAGCCAGTGGTCGAGAAACGGCTTCATCCAGTCGTGCCGCCATTGCGCGGCGGTGTCGCCCGCAAACGTCAGCCCACCCAGTTCATAGCCGTAATGGTTGGCCCCCGAATGGCGCCACGGCCCGATGACGAGGGTCAGTGGTGCACGGCCTGGCTGATCTTTCAACGCGCGATAGACCGCCGGCGCGCCATAACTGTCTTCCTGATCCCATTGCCCCAATTCGAGCATGGTCGGCACGGTGAGAGTTTTCGCCGCCATCAGCTTGTCGACCGCTTGCTGCGACCAATATTCGGTATAGGCAGGATTTTCGATCAGCTTGCGCACAAACGGCACCTGATCGATCGCATATTTGCGGGCATAGTCGCCGATCGATCCGGCTTCGAGATAGCGAGTATAATCGTCACCGCCACCATGCGGGATGGCCGCCCCGGCATCGGCTTTGCCGGTGCTCTGTTCCACTGCATAGTCGAACGCGCTGACGCGAAAAGCACCGTTGTGGAACCAGTCATCACCCATCCAGCCGTCGACCATCGGGCTTTCGGCAACAGCGGCTTTCAAAGCCGGGTGCGGGTTAATTTCGGCCATCAGCGTGGTGAAGCCGAGATAGGATGAGCCCAGAATGCCAACTTTGCCGTTGGATTCGGGCACATTCTTCACCAGCCAATCGATGGTGTCATACGCATCGGTCGATTCATCGATGCCGGTGGGGTTGAGCGGCCCTGCCAAAGGCCGGTTCATCACGAATTGACCTTCGGATCGATGCAGACCGCGAATGTCCTGATAGACGCGGATATAGCCATCTTCGACGAGGGGCGCATCCATCACCGGGATCAGATCGACCAGCCGCGTGCTGTGGGTGCGGGTGATATCGCCATGCGCGTTATAGGGCGAACGCCACAGCACGATCGGGGCATGGGTTACGCCCTTTTTCATCATGATCGCGGTGTAGAGCTTTGTGCCATCACGCATCGGCACCATCACTTCGCGACGAATATAATCCGCTTCGGGCAGCGCAGGATCGTATTTTTCGACCACATCGGGGGTCATTGCGGTAACCGGCGGCGTATCGGCCCGCGCATGACCCGGTATCAAAGCGGTGGTCAGCGCAAGGGAGGCGAGCAGTGGGGTGCGTTTGATCATACGCACCCGTATTGAACAAACCAGCGCGCTGCTCAAGCCTTTGCCTGTGGCCGCTCAGGGATGGCCCTGGTGGCCGCCGCCGCCGTGACCCCCGCCAGCATGGCCGCCGCTGGGGAAATGCGGCGCGCGCACGCCTTGTCGCGGCGCGGTGGTGCCGTGAATGGCCTGATAATTATGCGGACCCTGCGGTGCCTGATGCGCAAAATGAGCGCGATCGCCGCGCACATAGGCGCCTTCGCCTTCGGCATGACGATAGTAGAAATAGTTGTCGGTGCCCCAATAGCCGTCGTAAATCGGCCCATACGAGCCATCATACCAGCCATCATAGGCATAAGGTTGTGCGCCATAGCCGACTTGCATTCCATATCCGCCGACACAAGCCGCAAGCGGCATACTGGCCAGGGCCAGAAGTCCAATTTTCACAGCGCTTTTCATCATATTATCTCCCGCACGTCATGGTGCGTCGCGCTGCTGGGGCCGCGTGACGGCGTTCGTGTGGATACGTTTGTGCCTCGCAGGATGACCCGGACCTGACCCGTGCATTCAGGCGCCAGACAGAGCGCGGCGCGAACTGCGGCATGAACTGCGGCGTGAACTGCTGCGTGGCTGCCGATGACAAGGGTGATCGCGCCCGCTTTCTTTCATAGCCAAATCCTGCTCGTATGGTTCAAGCGGCCCGGGTCGGGCGCAAGGAGACGGGCAATGCGCTTGGGCACACGGATTTTGGCGGTGGCAACCGCTTTGGCAAGCTTGTCGGCGGGCGGCATGGCGCAGGCGCAGGACACGCTGCGCCCTGATCAGGCAGCTTTTCGCGCGCTGTACAAGGAATTGGTCGAAACCGACACGTCGATTACCACCGGGTCCTGCACCCTGCTGGCCGATAAAGTCGAACGGCATTTGCGCGGCGCAGGCTATGGCGACGCTGATATCACCCGCTTTGTGGTGCCCGACCATCCCAAAGAGGGTGGCCTGGTCGTGGTCCTGCCCGGTACATCCAAAACGCTCAAAGCCATCCTGCTGCTCGGCCATATCGATGTGGTCGTGGCCAAACGCGAAGACTGGACGCGTGATCCTTATACCTTGATCGAGGAAGGTGGCTATTTCTATGGCCGCGGCACCAGCGACATGAAAGCGATGGATGCCATCTGGATCGACCTGATGAGCCGGTTGAAACACGATGGCGCCCACCTGAAGCGCACGCTGAAACTGGCGCTGACGTGTGGCGAAGAAACCAGCACCGCTTTCAACGGTGCACAATGGCTGAGCCAACACCGGCCCGATCTGATCGATGCCGAATTCGCGTTGAATGAAGGTGGCGGAGGGCGCACCGATGGCCATGGCAAAGTGCTGGCCGAAACTTTGCACGTGGGTGAAAAGACCCCGGTCAATTACCGCATCGAAGCCACCAATGCAGGTGGCCATTCGTCGATCCCGATCCGTGACAATGCGATCTATGAATTGGCTGACGCGCTGGTTCGGTTGCGCGCTTATGAATTTCCGCTGCAAATGACCGACACCACGCGCGCGTTTCTGGCGAAAGCCGGCCTTGCGCGGGGGGATGACCTGGGCCGGGCGATGGTCACCATCGCCACGGCCGCACCCGGCAGTGCGGATTTCAAAGCGGCGGAGCCGGTGGTCAATGCCGATCGCGCGTATCACGCGATCTTGCGCACCACATGCGTGGCTACGCTGCTCGATGGCGGCCATGCCAACAACGCGCTGCCGCAGCGCGCGGGCGCCAATATCAATTGCCGCATCTTCCCGGGCGTTTCGGGTGAACAAGTGCGCAGCGTGCTGGAAACCGTGATTGCCGACCCGCGCATGACCGTCAAACGCACCGATGAACGCGGTCCCGATGCCAAGGCTCCGCCGCTTGATCCCAAAATCGTCGGCCCGGCTGAAAAGCTGGTCGCCAAATATTATCCCGGGGTGCCGCTGGTGCCTGCGATGTCGGCGGGGGCAACCGATGGCGTGTTTCTGGAAGCGATCGGCATTCCGTCGTATGGTCCGCCCGGGCTCTACAGCAATCCCGACGGCAACGGCGCCCACGGCTTGAACGAACGCGCGATCGTGAAAGCAGTCTACACTGGCCGCGACTTCCTGAACGAGCTGGTGCGCGATTACGCTTCGCGCTGAACGGGGTCACCCGACGATGCGATAGGGCACCAGATCGCGGCGGGCGGGGTCGACATGTATCGCCT
>CAIPWG010000183.1 GCA_903868655.1 uncultured Sphingomonadales bacterium | reverse complement strand
TGAACGGAGTCAGTTTCACCAAGGGCTGTTATGTCGGGCAGGAAAACACCGCGCGGATGAACTGGCGGCAAAAAATCAATCGGCGGTTGGTTGTCGTGCCACTCGACCATTCGCGCCCCGATCGTCAGCGTATTGCCTATCCCGCACTGGGGCTGGCAGTCGATCATCTGCGGGTCGAAGACATTGGCGCCGCGCCCGACTGGATGATCTTGCAACAGGACGGCTGATCAGCCTTCCTGCTCCAGCGTTTCACGCAACATCTGTTCGGCGCGATCGCGCGCCGCATTGCGCGGCAATTCCAGCGCGCGGCTCAATGGCCCACCGAGCAGTGCGTCGCCAAGCGCCATCAACGTCAACGCCAGAGTGTTATCCCGCCGGTTTTCCCCGCCAAACTCATCGAGATCGACCACCATGTCGTGGATCGTTTCGACAATCGGATCGAGCGCGTCGCGGTTGCCCGTAACCAGCATCCACGAAGCGAGCGCGCCGGCACCTTCACGGTCAAACGCATCGAAAGTCAGATCAACCACATCGCGTGGCGATCCCATGCCCGACCGGCTGGCCAGTACTACTTCGCGGATCCGCGCACAGATGGTCGTGGTCAAATAGCGTGCCAGATCACGATGCAGCCCTGCGGCAGAGCCGAAATGATGCAGCAGGTTGGCGTGGGTACGCCCGATCATGCCTGCCACAGCCTTCAGCGTGACAGCCTGCGGCCCGTCCTCGATCAACAGCAGGCGGGCAGCCTCCAGCGCGGCGATACGGCTTTCTTCCGGACTGAGACGCTTGCGTGTGGCCATGGGTTCCTTGGCATTCCTGCCAACGAACCCGATCGCCGGCCGAATTGGCCTAGGACCAAGTACCGCCGATGGCAAGAAAGCGGATGGAAAGGTGTAAGACTGCCCACCCCACAGTGCATTACGCCGCGTGTCGCATGAACTCCGGATCGACAGGATCGCTCGCCGTGGGGCACAGATCAAGCACGTGGACTTGCGCCAATTCATCACGGTGACGCACCGGGCTGTGACGCATCCGCACGTCGCCGGTCGGCAAAAAGCCCAATTTGGCCAAAACACGCGCAGTCGCGGGGCTGTCGGCATAGTGATTGGACACCAGGCGGCAATGCCCGAGCGTGCGCGCAATGGTCAGCGTGGCGCGCGCGGCTTCAGTGGCAAATCCCTGGTTACACCAGTCGGGTGCGATCCACACCGCGAGTTCGGTCGCGCCTTCGCGATCGATCAGCCCGATCACACCAATCACATCCGCGCCACGCTGATCGGGCACGGTGATGACGAACCGGGGGTGGCGCGACGGCACTTGCAGTGCCCCGCACGCTTGCGCATCACCAAGCAGCAATCCATCAAGTTCGGGGCATTCCTCGGGCCAGGCTGGCCGCAAGAACAGCCTTTCACTGCGAATGAACATTGTTCATCTCCTTCATCCGCCCCGCCACAAAGCTCAGGCAAACGATCCGTCCTGTCGCATTGGCCCGGTTAGCCAAGCCTATGCGAAGTGCGGATAACCGCCTGAAGTGACAAGGCTATTTCGAGCAGCACGAAATGCATCCAAATTGCGGCAAATCGCGCCTCAAAACCGACCATCCGGCGTTTTGTCCTTGCGCACTCC
>CAIPWG010000182.1 GCA_903868655.1 uncultured Sphingomonadales bacterium | reverse complement strand
GTCAGCGGCCGCGCATGGCGCACCGCATACCAGAAGGCTTCTACCGTATGACCCGACAAGTTGCGGCCCGACAAATCTGTTAGCGTCATCGACAGCATAATCGGCACTTCGCGGCCCAAAGCCTGTTCAACCTGGCGCACCGCCATGATTGCCGCTTTGGCATTCAGAGTATCGAAAACGGTTTCGACCAGAATGAAATCAGCCCCGCCTTCGACCAACGCGCCGGCCTGTTCGGCGTAAACGTCAACCAGATGGTCCCAGTCGATTTCGCGGTAGCCGGGGTCGTTGACATCGGGGCTGAGCGACAAAGTCTTGTTGGTCGGACCGACCGCGCCAGCGACGAAGCGCGCACGGCCATCTTTCGCAGTGAATTCATCGGCGACGCGCCGCGCCAGCCGGGCGCTGGCGAGATTGATATCGCGCACCAGATGTTCAGCGCCATAATCAGCCTGGCTGATGCGATTGGCTGAAAATGTATTGGTTTCAGCCATATCGGCGCCTGCGGCGAAATAGGCGCGGTGGATGCCTTCGGGCACATGTGGCGCGGTCAACGCCAGAATGTCGTTGTTGCCTTTCTGATCGTGGGTCAGCCCCAAAGTACCGGCATAATCGGCCTCGCCCAGACCACAGCGCTGGATTTCGGTCCCAAACGCGCCGTCGGTAATCAGAATGCGTTGACGCGCCAATTCAACAAACGCCGCGCGCGCAGCACTGGGGGCAAGTTTCATGGGCGAGCATCCTTTGGGCGCAGGCCCAGCAATTGGCAAATAGCAAAGGCCTGATCGGCCCGGTTCAAAGTATAGAAATGAAAGTCGCGCAAGCCACCCTGGTAAAGCTGGCGACACAAATCAGCCGCAACCACCGCGGCGACCAGCGCGCGCGGACCGGGACGATCTTCAAGCCCCGCAAACATCGCATCCAACCATGCAGGAATATGCGTGTTGCCACCCATGCGGCGGATTCCCGCCAAGCTGGTCACCGGCATGATCCCGGGCAGGATCGGCACTGTAATTCCGGCCGCCAGCGCACGATCCAGAAAGCGGAAATAGGTGTCGGCCGAAAAGAAGAACTGTGTGATCGCGCGGTTTGCCCCGGCGTCGACCTTGCGTTTCAGATTGTCGAGATCGGCCACCAGATCGGGGGATTCAGGGTGGCCTTCAGGATAGGCTGCAACAGACAGGTCGAACGGATGACGCGCGGCCAGACCCGCAACGAGTGCAGCCGCATTGGCATAGCCATCGGGATGCGGCACGAACCGGCCCCCTGCACTGGGCGCCGGATCGCCGCGCAGCGCCACGACATGACGCACACCGGCGTCCCAGTAGCGATCGGCAATATCATCGATTTCGCCCTGACTGGCCCCGACGCAGGTGAGGTGCGCAGCGGGTACCAGCGCGGTTTCGCGCACCAGCCGCGATACGGTTGCATGGGTGCGTTCGCGCGTTGAGCCGCCAGCACCATACGTCACCGCTACAAAGGCTGGATCGAGCGGGGCCAAGGCCTCTATCGCCTCCCATAGCTGAATTTCCATCGCCTCGGATTTGGGCGGAAAGAATTCAAAACTGACCCTGATATCGCCCGCCATCTCGGCAAAGGCGGGGGCTGATGCAGGCGGGTTCATGACAGGGGCTGGCCTTGTTTGCGCAGCGGCAGGCGCTGTGCGGTCCACAATTTGACAATCAATTCCTTGCCCGCCAGCGCGCGTTCGGCCGACGGCGCGAACCCGGCATCGGCGAACAGCGCGGCGATCTGCGCGTCGGCAAAGCCGAGCCGTGCATGGGCGTGCTGGGTGCGCAAATCTTCGCGATCGTGCGCGGCAAAATCAACAATCGCGATCCGCCCGCCCGGTGCGGTCACCCGCGCGGCCTCGGCCAGGACAGCTTCGGGTGCTTGCGCATAATGCAGCACCTGGTGAAACAGCACCGTGTCAAAACTGGCGGCGGGAAAGGGCAATTGCGCAAAATCACCCTGTACCAGCTCGATTTTGCCCGCGGGCAAGTGTTGCAAGCGGGTGCGTGCCAGCCGCAACATATCCGGGCTGCGATCGAGCGCAGTGACATGCGCAGCCTGGGGCGCAAACACTTCGGCCATACGTCCGGTGCCGGTGCCGACATCGAGCAAGCGGCCCAGTTCAGACGCGCTAAGCAATTCCGCCAAGGCCGCTTCGACCGGACCATCGGCAATGTGCAAGCTGCGCAATTCGTCCCAATGCGCGGCGTGTCGGGCAAAATAGTCCTGCGAATGCGCCTGCCGCGCCGCGCGGATGGCACCAAGATGCGCGCGATCTTCGGCGCATTGTCCGGCAAATGCAGGATCAGCCTGTTCGGCCAGCGCGAGCAAATGCGCCACGGCTTCGGTCAGCGGCGCCATGCCCCGTGGCCCCGCGCCAGCCGTGCGCAGGAATACCCAGGCGCCTTCGCGGCGGCGTTCGGCCAAATGCGCATCGCACAGGATTTTCACATGCCGCGACACGCGTGGCTGGCTTTGCCCCAGCACTTGTGCCAGTTCGCCCACCGCCAGCTCCATGCTGTCGAGCAACCGCATGATCCGCAGACGCGTCGAATCAGCCAGCGCACGCAGTGTGTCAAGAAGGGGGATCGCCGGGGTCATTTGTTTCCCATATAAAGATATCCTTATATGATGCAACTGACATAAGGATATTGTTATATGAACTCGCTGACGTGTCCGTTGGACAGGACGTCACGCGCTGGCTAGGGTACAGCAATACGCCAATCGGTATCGTTTGAACGAGGACTTTGATGACGAAATTCGCACCTGCTGCCGTTCTGGGCTTTGCGGTCCTGTTGCTCGCCGGTTGCGGTCACCATGGCCGCGATAGCGATGACGCCACCCCCAGCAGTGTCGAAATGCCCGCCGCCGATCTGCCCGCCGGTCCACCGTCGTTGGCGGCCCCGCCGCCTGCACGCGATCCCGATGCCGATGCCTCGGCCAAAGCGCAATCGGCCGAAATCGCGGCAACCAACGATGCGGAGAACGCCGCCTCGGTTGCGCAAGCCGCGCGCGAAGCCGCAGCAGAAGCCGAACAACAGCAAAGCGGCAACAACACCACCAAGCCACAGCAATGATACGGCGTGCGCCCTTGGCCTTGGCGCTGCTGATGGCCGGTTGTTCGAGTGACAGCGATCCCGGCCCCGGTGGCGTAACCAAAGGCGAGGCGCGCCAGCTGGATCAGGCGGCCGAGATGCTGGCGAAGCGTCCTGCCGCACCTTTGGTCGATGCAACCGCGCCAGCCGAGGGCCAGGCCCAGCAAAAAAACTGAACAGATCGCCACCGCTCGCGGCGGTGGCGATCCTTGAGTTGAAACCTCAGGCTGTCAGCAGGCCTTTTTGCAGGGGCAATGAACGGATACGTTTGCCCGTGGCGGCGTAGACTGCATTCGCCAGTGCCGGAAAAATCACCGCATTGGGCGGTTCGCCCATGCCCCCCGGCTTTTCATGGTTTTCGACAATCGCGGTTTCGATCCGTGGTGTCTCGTTCATGCGCAAGACGCGGTAGTCGTGGAAATTGGACTGTTCGACCCGACCATTGGCAATCGTCACTTCACCATAAAGCGCCGCCGACGACCCAAAGATCACGCCGCTGTCAATTTGTGCGGCAACCCCCGAGTGGTTGATTACTTGCCCACAATCGACAGCCACGGTCACTTTTGTGATGGTGATCTGCTTGTCCTTGTCGACCGTCACTTCTGCGACGGCCGCCATATAGGTTTCCCAAAGGTGGATTACCGCAACGCCGCGCCCGGTTCCCGGTGCCGGCTTCTCATCCCAATTCGATTGCGCCTTGACGATCTGGAGCACATTGCGCGCACGCGGATCGTCAATGTGCGACAGGCGGAACGCAATCGGGTCTGCGCCAACCTGGTGCGCGACTTCGTCGATCGCGCTTTCCATCACGAATGCACTGCGCAGCGGGCCCACACCACGCCACCAGCTGGTCGGCACAAGGCTTTCCTGCTGCTGAAAGGTCACGGTGCGCGCAGTGGCTGGATAGATCGGCGTGACAGCACCTTCAACCGCATCATCATCAACGCCCTTGAACGCTGCGCCGATCAGGCGGGCATAGATCGATGAACCGGCAATCTTGTGTTCCCACGCCGCGATCTTGCCATCGGTGCCCAGCGCAATGTCGATCCGATCGGCATAAGCCGGGCGATACCAGTCGTGCGCAGTGTCTTCTTCGCGCGACCAGATCAGCTTGACCGGAAACGGCACTTGCCTGGCAAGATCGATGCAGCGATCGATCATGTCGGTTTCCAGACGGCGACCAAACCCGCCCCCCATCACCCGGTTGTGCAACGTCACTTTGTCGAGCGGCAAGCCCAAACGGGCTGCTGCTGCCTTGCGCGCATCCGATGGGATTTGCGTGCCGGTCCAGATCTCGCATTGCCCATCATGGACATGCGCCACGCAGTTGGCAGGCTCCATCGTGAAGTGGGCCAGAAATGGCTGGGTATACGTCGCGGAAAACCGATGCGCCGCATTTTTGCGCGCAGACTCGAGATCGCCCGAAGTTGCCGCGACTGTGCCGGGCTTGTCCAACGCGGCTGCGACCGCGTTGATGATCCCGGCCTGTTGCGCGCCGCTGCGCGCGGCATCAGCAGTCCATTGCGGCTTGGCCGCAGTCAGGCCCTGGCGTGCGGCCCAGGTGTTGTCGGCCAGCACATAGACCACGTCTTTACCCCGGATTACACCGGTTACGCCCGAAACCGCACGGGCTGCAGCCTCGTCGATGCTTGCCAGTGTCCCGCCAAAAATCGGCGAAACGGCGATCGAAGCGAATTTCATGCCAGGTAGCATGACGTCAATGCCATATTCGGCAGTGCCGCGTGCTTTGGCATCGCCATCGAGCCGCCGTTGCGACTTGCCGATCACGCGGTATGCCGTGGCCGGGCGCACCGGTGCGTCGGTTGGCAAGGGCGCTGCGGCGGCGGCCGCCACGAGTGCGGCATAGGGAAGGACTTTGCCGCTGGGCTGGTGCACCACGGCGCCGTTTTGTGCATCGCACTCGGCAGATGAAACGCCCCATTGTTTGGCCGCCGCGTTAACCAGCGCTGCACGCGCTTTGGCCCCGGCTTCGCGCAAGGGTTGCCAAAGTTCGCGCACCGACGTCGACCCACCAGTGCCCTGATCGATCGGCGCAAACCGCGCCGCGTCGCCATCGGGAATGCTGATCTTGATTGAATCGGGCCGCACGGCCAGTTCTTCGGCAGCGATCATGGTGATTGTGGT
>CAIPWG010000181.1 GCA_903868655.1 uncultured Sphingomonadales bacterium | reverse complement strand
GTTTTTGGAGCAAGTGTTGGAGCTGATAGCGACAACTTTTGAATTTCCGGACATTCCTGCCGTGATTTCAGCAGGGTATTCAATTGTCACAACGCCCCCTGCCGCGCTGACACCGATCCAGCGTATTCCGCATATTGATGGATTGGAACGCGAAAGGATTGCCTTGTTGCATTTCTTGTCGCGACCGGATCAGGGCGGAACCACATTCTGGCGACATCGCAGCACCGGTTTTGAAACGATCGATGCTGACCGGCATCCGGTCTATGATGCTGCATTGCACCGTGATGTTGCGCAATATGGCCTGCCAGAAGCGGGTTACATTGCCCACGACAACGCGATGTATGAATGTATCGCCCGATTTGAAGCTGTGCCTAATCGTGCCTTGGTGTATCGCAGCTATGCGCTGCATTGTGCCGATCTGCCCGCTGATTTGGACCTGACCCCCGATCCGCGGCGCGCGCGGCTAACTGTCAATACGTTCCTGATGGGCAATGCTGTGCGATAAAGGTGGCGTGATCCGGTAAGGTTCCGACTTGTCGCCCGATCACCTGACGCAGCAAGCTCAGCAATTCGCGAATATCCTTGTCTGAATGGGCGTCGACGAGGGGATGATAACCCTGGGGAATAATTCCCTGGCCAACCAAGACCTGCAACCAGCCGACTTCGGCAAACAGCTCATCGTTGAACCGGGTTATTCTGCCATTGGCGCGAAACAGCGCAATCTTGTCTGACAGGCTTTGGGGTACAGCCATGGAGGCGCATTCGCGCCAGAATGGCTCGGGCCGGTCATTGACGTGATAATGCAGGATGATGAAATCGCGCACCCGTTCCCATTCAAAACCGGTCTCGATATTGTATGCTGCGATGTCAGCCGCTTGCAATGGGCCGTTTGGCAAATAGCGGATCACGCGTTCGATCGCCGATTGCACCATGTGAATGCTGGTCGACTCAAGTGGTTCCAGAAAACCTGCCGCAAGGCCGATCGCCACGACATTGCGGTTCCAGAACTGGCGCCGACGACCGGTGGTGAACCGGATCGGACGTGGATCGGCAAGCGGCACACCATCGAGGTTTGCCAGGAGCACCGCTGCGGCCTGATCATCGCTGATTTGCGCCGAGCAATAGACATGGCCATTGCCGATGCGATGTTGCAGCGGAATCCGCCACTGCCAACCCGCGGTGTGCGCGGTGGAGCGAGTGTAGGGCGTTAATTCGGCGGAAGAGGCGCAAGGGACCGCCAAAGCACGATCGCACGGTAACCAATGGCTCCAGTCGTCATAGCCGGTTTCCAGCGCGCCTTCGATCAGCAGCCCGCGGAAGCCAGAGCAATCGATGAATAGGTCACCGGCAACGCTTTGCCCGTTTTCAAGCTGTACATCGCTTACGTTACCCGTTTCTTGATCGCGTCCCACTGCGACGATGCGCCCTTCGATCCGGGTAACACCTCGGGTTTCGGCCCAGTTGCGGAGAAATGTTGCATAAAGCGACGCATCGAAGTGAAAGGCATAAGCCAGTTCACCGCCATCTGGCTTCGCAAACCGGTTGGCCCAACCGGCCTGTGCATTGGGGGCATAAGCATCGAGCGGTGCGGTTTCGCCAAGGCGGGCCCCCCGCAACCAGAAATGATGGAACGGAACTTGTCCGGTAGGGCGTCCGACGGTGCCAAAGGCATGCATGTAACGGCTGTTTTGCGTGCCCCAGCCGGCGAATTCAATGCCCAGCTTATAGGTGGCTTGGGTCGCCCGCATGAAGGCATATTCATCGATGCCCAACGCAGCGTTGAGCAACCGGATTTGCGGAATGGTTGCTTCGCCCACGCCGACGATGCCGATCTCATCGGATTCGACAAGTGTTACCGCGTAACGTTGCACAGGCAGAAAACGCGCCAATGATGCAGCCGCGATCCATCCGGCGGTGCCGCCGCCGACAATGATGATGCGTTGACGGGTCGGGTTGGTCATGTGCGCTCACAGATACCAGACGACCGTGGACTGGCAAAGCCAGACCACGGTCGAGAGGGTTTAGGCAATCTGGATCAGAACTTGAACGTC
>CAIPWG010000180.1 GCA_903868655.1 uncultured Sphingomonadales bacterium | reverse complement strand
AGGCCATTGCCGTCGGCCGCGAACGGGTCTCTGCGTTGAAAAACGAAATGCGCAACTGGCAAGCCCGCGCCAGCGATGCAGCAAAGCGGCTGACCGAAATGGACGCCCGTGCAGACGATCTGGCCGCCGAACGCGCCATTCACGCAGCCAAACCCGGTGCTTTGCAAGCCCAAATCGAAGCGGGCGAAGCGTTGCGCACCCACCTCGCCGTCGAACTGGCCAATGCCGAGGTTGCCCAAGGCGCTGCCGAAACAGCCAGCCAAGCCGCCGACCGCGCACTGGCAGCAGCCAACGAAGCCTTGTCCACTGCACGCGAAACCCGGGCCGGGCTGGCCGCAAGGACTGACAACGAGGATTTGCGGCGGCAGGAAATGGCGGGAATTTCTGGCGAACGGTTTCAATGCTCGCCACCGCTGCTGCCGGCCAAGCTCGGTTTTGCAGGCAACGAAGTCGGCCCGTCGGCCACTGTCAGCGCGACACACGACCGACTGATGGCCGACCGCGAACGGCTGGGCCCGGTCAATTTGGTCGCTGCCGATGATCTGGCCAGTGCCGAGGATGAACATGGCACCACGATCCGCGAACGCGCCGAACTGATCGAGGCAGTCGGGCGGCTGCGCGGTTCGATCAATGCGCTCAACCGCGAAGGACGCGAACGTTTGCGTGCCGCATTCGAAGCGGTCGACGCGCATTTCCGCCGACTGTTTGCCGGGCTGTTCGGCGGGGGCGAAGCACATCTGGCGCTGATCGACAGTGATGATCCGCTTGAGGCCGGGCTCGAAATCTTTGCTCAACCGCCGGGCAAACGGCTGCAATCGCTGACTTTGCTGTCAGGCGGCGAACAAGCGCTGACCGCGGTTGCGCTGATCTTTGCGCTATTTTTGACAAATCCTGCGCCGATTTGCGTACTCGACGAAGTCGATGCGCCGCTTGATGATGCCAACGTCGAACGGTTTTGCGATCTGCTCGACGCGATGGTGCGCGAAACCCGCACGCGTTATCTGATCGTCACGCACAATGCCGTGACGATGAGCCGGATGCATCGCCTGTTTGGCGTGACCATGGTCGAACCCGGTGTGTCACGGTTGGTCAGTGTCGATCTGGGCGGGGCCGAGCAATTGCTGGCCCAGGCCCAATAAGCGTCAGACGGTCGCGCCGACCACAAAGCATGCTGCTGCCATCAAGAATCCGGCAAAGCGATTGGCACGAAACCGGCGCAAGGCATTATCCGCATCGTCGGGGTTGAGCGTAAAGACCTGCCAGCCCAGATGCACCGCCACCGGCAGGAGCGCGAGCAATGCCACCGGATCGGGCCGCACCAGCCAGATCGCACCCGCCCAGGCCGCCAAAGCCAGCGCATACAATCCACAAACACCCGCACGAACATGGCGCCCAAATGACAGCGCCGAGGAGCCAATGCCGACCAACGCATCGTCTTCGCGATCCTGACAGGCATAGATCGTGTCGTAGCCCATGCACCATGCCCAGCAGCCCAGATAGAGCGGGGCAAGCGGCAGCAGCGTGTCAAACCCGCCCGCCTCCACCCAGCCGGTTGGCGCGCCCCACGTGAACACCAGCCCCAGCCACGCCTGCGGCCAACCGATGATGCGTTTCATGAAAGGATAGGCCGCAACCAGCGCCAGGCTGCCCAGCGCCACGATCTGTGCCTGCCAGCGCAATTGCAGCAGGACGATCAGCCCGGTGCCTGCCAGGATGATGATCCATATACCGCCCGCACGCTTTGATACTGCGCCACTGGCAATCGGGCGCGCCGCGGTGCGCGCCACCCGCGCATCAATCTCGGCATCGACAATATCGTTATACACACAGCCCGCACCGCGCATCGCAATCGAACCCAGCAGCATCCACGCCACCATCGCCCAGCGCGTGGTTGCGCCCGCCAGAAACAGTCCCCAGGTGCACGGCCAGAACAACAACCACCAACCGATCGGCCGATCCAACCGCGCCAGCAGCGCGTAATGCCGCCACGGCAGC
This sequence comes from uncultured Sphingomonadales bacterium, assembly GCA_903868655.1. Classification (GTDB taxonomy): domain Bacteria; phylum Pseudomonadota; class Alphaproteobacteria; order Sphingomonadales; family Sphingomonadaceae; genus Novosphingobium. Next base: position 6,818 of record CAIPWG010000180.1, on the reverse strand, counting down.
GGGAGCGCGGCAACGAAACCCGTATGTTCGCTATCAGGGACGATACTGTCGGTCATGACGCATCTCCTGCGCTGCACGCCGCGCAAGAGCAAGCCTGATTGCCCGGCGCACGCGGGTGGCCTACGAGGCGAGGATGACCGCAACTTTGCCCGCCACGCCCGCCTGGCCCCCGAAATCGGCCCCACGCCTGTTTGTGCCCGGCCCGCTCGACACAGGCGCGGCGATCACCATCGACGGACCACAAGCCCATTATTTGTCGCGCGTGATGCGGCTGGTGGTGGGCGATTGCGTGATTCTGTGCGACGACATCACCGGCGAATGGGCTGCGGAGGCTGAAACCGTGGGCAAACGCGATATCCTGTTGCGCTGTGTCACCCACTTGCGCCCGCGCGAGGCCGTGCCGGATTTCTGGCTATGCCCGGCCCTCCTGAAAAAAGACCGGTTTGACTGGGTGCTGGAGAAAGCTTGTGAACTCGGCGTGGCCCGGATTCGTCCCGTCCTGACCCGACGTTGCGTGGCCGACCGGATCAACCCCGACCGCGTGCGCACAACGCTGATCGAAGCGGCCGAACAATGCGCGCGCACAGCGCTGCCTGCGTGCGATCCGCCGCAGACCCTGACCGCACTGCTGGCCGACTGGCCCGCAGCGCGCGCGTTGTTTTTTGCCGATGAAACCGGTGGCGCGCCTGCTGCCACCAGCTTTGCCGCGCATCACGGCCCCGCCGCCTTGCTGATCGGCCCCGAGGGCGGGTTTGACGAAGCCGAGCGCGCGGCCATCCGCGCGCATCCCGCCGCTGTGCCGATCACGCTGGGCCCGCGTATCCTGCGCGGCGAAACCGCCGCCATCGGCGGTACTGCGCTGTGGATGGGACTGGTCGGTGACTGGTCGGTTGCCAAAATCGCATTGTCTGCAATCGAATAAGTTGTAGCGCGAAACCCATTCGCACAGTAACGGATGCGCGCATGAGCACGCGGCAGGAATCCGACACCGACGAACCCATGATCGAGAGCCGCGAGGCCCTCATTCAGCCGATGGAAAAAGGTGAAAAGCCCGCAGACCGCTGGCGCATCGGCACCGAACACGAAAAATTTGTCTATCGCACCGCCGATCATCGTGCGCCATCATATGACGAGCCTGGCGGGATCCGCGACCTGCTGGCAGGGCTGACCGAATTCGGTTGGGAACCCGTGGTCGAAGGCGGCAATGTCATCGCCATGAGCGGCGCCGACGGTGCGATCAGCCTTGAACCGGCTGGCCAACTCGAACTGTCCGGCGCACCGTTGGAAAACCTGCATCAGACGTGCGAGGAAACCGGCCGCCATCTGGCCCAGGTCAAGACCGTGGGCGACCGACTGGGTCTTGGCTATCTGGGTCTGGGGCTGTGGCCCGACAAGACCCGCGCCGAACTGCCGGTCATGCCCAAGGGCCGGTATGCAATCATGCTGCGGCACATGCCGCGCGTGGGCACGATGGGCCTCGACATGATGCTGCGCACCTGCACGATCCAGGTCAATCTGGACTATGCCAGCGAAGCCGATATGGTGAAGAAGTTCCGCGTCAGCCTGGCATTGCAGCCGCTGGCCACCGCCCTGTTTGCCAATTCTCCGTTTCTCGAAGGCAAGCCCAACGGGTTTCTGTCGTATCGCAGCCATATCTGGTCGGACACCGATCCTGCACGCACCGGCATGCTGCCGTTCGTGTTCGAGGACGGCTTTGGCTACGAACGCTATGTTGACTACATGCTCGATGTGCCGATGTACTTTGTCTATCGCGACGGCAAATATATCGATGCGGCGGGCCAATCGTTTCGCGACTTTCTGGATGGCCGTTTGCCCGCACTGCCCGGAGAAAAGCCGCGCAAATCCGACTGGACAGACCACCTGTCGACCGCATTTCCCGAAGTCCGGCTGAAATCGTTCCTTGAAATGCGCGGCGCCGATGGCGGGCCGTGGAGCCGGATTTGCGCTCTGCCAGCGTTTTGGGTGGGGCTGCTGTACGATCCTGCCGCGCTCGACGCGGCGTGGGATCTGGTCAAGGATTGGGACATGGCCGGGCGTGAGCGCCTGCGCAGCGAAGTGCCCCGGCTGGCGCTCGATGCGCCGCTGCCCGGTGGCGGCACCTTGCGCGATATCGCAGGCAAAGTGCTGGCGATATCGCGGCAAGGTCTGGCCTCACGCGCACGGTTGAACGCCGCTGGCGACAACGAGACCGGATATCTGCTGCCGCTCGAAGACATGTTGGCACGTGGCAAGACTTCGGCAGAGCAGCTGTTGGACCTTTATAACGGACCATGGGCGGGCGATCTTGGCCGCATCTATGGCGAATCAAGTTTCTGACAACGGGAGAGCCGACATGATTTTGGTGATGGGTACGTTTCGCATGCCACCCGAAAACGTCGCCAAAGCAAGGCCCGTAGCGCAACGCGTGGTAACGGCCACCCGCGCCGAAGACGGCTGCATTGCCTATAGCTATGCCGAAGACATGTTCGATCCTGGCCTGATCCATGTCTGCGAAAAGTGGCGCGATCGCGCCGCATTGCAGGCCCATTTCAAGACCGCACACATGCAGGCGTGGATTGCCGAACGCGCCGACCTGAACCTGACCGACCGCGACATTCGCGTGTTCGAAAGCGACGAAGGCGTCTCGGTCTAAGGCTGAACCGAACGGCGCTGTGCAATCCATTGACCCAGCCGCGTCAACGGCGCGGTAATCGGGCCATATTGCGCCATCCAGTCGTAATACGCGCGGTATTTGGCATCGGCGGCCAGCAAGTGCGCCTCTTCGGTACGTGCGCGCCAATAATACACCGCGCTGACCAGCGCCAACGTCACGGTATTGCGCACTTCATCCGCCAAGGAATGGCTGGTCGCCAGAAATGGCAAAGTGGCCAGCCACCAGAACGCGTTCTTGGCGAGATAGGCCGGATGCCGGGTCCAGGCATACGGCCCGTTGGTGATCACTCCGCGATACGTCAGATTCGAAAAACGCAAACCAAATGCCACGGTCGCCCAGGCATAGATCGCGGTGAGAATCACCAGTACGACCGCCCATACCCACACCATCGCCGGTTTGCCCGCCAGCCAGAACGGCCAATCCGCTGTGTTCATGTGGTAATCGAGCACGCCTCCACCGCCCATCGGGCTAAATGGCGGATAACACAGAAGTGCGGCCAGCCATCCCGACAACAAGGGATTGGCCGTGCGTATCTGTGCATCGAGTGGCTTGATCGTCAGCAGGTAGCCAACCATCGCGATTTGCACATCGACCATGAACATGAATTCGATCATGACCGTGCCGATCGTGACCGGATCACCCGCCATATGCGCAACATCGGCGCGCACTTCGGCCATGAAGCCCAGCGCCACAATCGACAGCATGAACGCGATAAAGAACCCCTTCACCGCCCAGGCACGCCAATGGTGTGCCACTTCCTGCGGGTCAAAAGCTTCGCGACCAATCAGCATCGCGCCGAAATGCCATGCCCCGTCGCGCGGTTCGACCAAGACCCGATCGAGCCACAGCACATAAGGGATCGCGCCCAAGAACAGGATCGGCGCGGCATAGCTGAGCAAATCCATCGCAAACAGATAATTGCCGCGCCAATACCAGCGCCCCAAACAGTAGACGCAAGCGATCAGCGCCCAGGTCGCCCACAATCCCGCAAGTTTGGTGACTGCGCCATCGATCACATCGCGAAGCCGGCGCGGGCTGTGCCAGTCAATCCCGGTCGATGCGCGCAAATGGACTTTATCGACCATCAGCGACCAGCCGACCATCGGCACGCCCGACGCGATCAACGCCGCCAATGCAGCGTAAGGCCCATCCATGCGTGTATGCGGCCCGGGAAAGCCAAACGCATCGCCAAGCACCCCCCAATTGCGGCACACCAGCAACCAGAAGACCAATCCGGCCAGCCCCGACAGGCCGACACCCGCAGAGACATCGCTGTCGGGACGGGGTGGTCGCTCCGTCCGGGAATGGTGCAAAGGGCTCATACCGGGCGGAGCATACGTCCAAGCTCCCAAAAAAGAATGAAGCCGGGCAACCTTGCGGCCCCCGGCTTCGTGAACTCATGCGTCATGCGGCGCTATCAGCGATACGCGGTGATGCGCCCGCTGTTGTCGAGCACATAGAGCGTGTTGTTGGCCACCACTGGCGCAAGCGTGATCCCGGCATCGGTGTGAAACGCCTTGGTCATCTTGCCATCATCAACCGCAACGGTCGCGATATTGCCTTCGGAACTGGCCACCCACAGGCGGTTGCCGGCCAGCACCGGGCCAGTCCAGAAGATATCGCCCTTTTTCTTTTTGGCCGCGTGCCAGCGCGGCAGTTGCGACAACCAGCGCACTTTGCCGGTGCTCTTGGTGATGCACAACAGCTTGCCTTCGTCGGTCAGCGTAAAAATCCATTCGCCCGCAATCGCCGGGGTGGAAATGCCCGCAAGGTTCAATTCCCATACCCGCTGGCCAGTCACCAGCTCATACGCGGCCATGCGGCCGCCCTGACCCAATGCATAGACCCGGCCATTATCGATGATCGGATCGGCATCGATATCGGTGATGATCGACACCGATGTCGCAATCGAAGTGCGTGCCAGCGCATCGGTCCACAGCTGACGGCCGTTTTCGTAGCGATAGGCGACCAGTTCGCCCGACGAATAGCCGGCAACAATCGTGCCCTGCCCAATCGCGGGAGCCGCGACGCCAAACACGCCGGTCTGCGCCAGTGAGCCCGATTCATTCCATTGAGTCGCGCCATCGGCGGCATTGAGCGCGGCAATCTGATTGTCCTGCGTCATTACGATGACCGAGCCGTAACCCACCGCAGGCGAACCGCGCAGCGGCCCGAGTGGCTTCACCCGCCACTTGATCTTGCCCTTTTCGGCGTCGAGTGCGGCGACTTCACCCAGCCCGGTGGTGACATAGACCACGCCATCGTCATACGATGCGCCGCCGCCAAACACCGATGCGGTGTCGCTGGGAATATCAAAGCTGGTCTTCCACGTTTCTTTGCCGGTCTCGGCGTTGAACGCGTGCAATACACCCAGCGTGTCGATCACAAACAACTTGCCATCACCCACCACGGGTGCGGCGGCAAGCCGGCGCAGCGGCGATGAGCCAGCGATGTCGGCATGCCACAAGGCGTGCGGATGCGCACCCAGCGCCAGATGGCCATACGATTTCGACGCCGAGCCACCGCCCTGGCTCCATTCGGTGTTCACCTCGGGCGTGGGCAGCACGACGGTTACCGCGGCCAAGGTATCATCGACTTTGGTGCCCGCTTCAATCCGCGACAGGATCGGCACGCGCATGCCGGTGGTCGGCGTGGTCTTCACCTTGGGCTTGTTATTGGCGCAAGCACCAAGCGTGAGCGTCAGCGCGGCCGCAGCTGCCATTGCCAGTATACGGCCAGTGGGCAACAGACGGGGTTTTGTCGTGTCATGGGGCATGCGCATTCCAAACATCACGGTGTCCTGATCAATCATGGCGCAACCGCCGCAGCCGCCGAAGGTGCATCGCCCGGATCAGCCCCGAGCTGGATCGCGATCTGTCGGGCACGTCCGCGCAGCGAAGACGGCACGCCCGTATCCTTGGACATCGCAGCAAACATCGCACCCGCCTCCGCGCGTTGGCCAAGCTTGAGATGCGCAACCGCAACCAGCTCGCCCGCGCTGCCAAACCAGGGCGCACCCGGCACTGCCAGTGGCTTCAACTGGTCGATGACCTGTTGCGGCGGCATCTGGTCGAACCGCGTGGCCACTTCGCGCACTTTGGCAAGATCGCGATAGGGCTGGGGTGCCGTCGTATCGGCGGCTACGGCACCAAAAATCTTCGCGGCCTCATCGGGCTTCTTGCGATCGAGCGCGGTGCCGCCTTCGACCAGACGCGCCGCTGCGGAAACGCCGGGGCCACCGGTCGCAACAATCTGCGCCAGGCTGGTCTGCGCAGTATCGAGCCGACCAGCGGCCACCTGATCGAGCGCAATGGTCAGGCCTTCGCCCTTTTCTCCGGTCTGCGCCGCAACATGGCTGGTCCAGGCCATCCATCCGGCCAGCCCGATCAGCACCGCGACAATCGCACCGCCCACCATCGCGCCATACCGGCGGAACAGGCGCAGCGCGTCATCTTCGCGCAAGGCATCATCGACTTCGCGCAGAAACACCTGTTCTTGCGCAGCTTGGCGCTCGGCGTTGCGGTCGGTGGTCGACGGCGGGGTCTTCGGTGTCAAAGCCAAGGGGAACGCTTTCGGATCGGCAGGAACGCGTGGGGAAACATCACAGTGATCGGGCGGTTTAGCGAAGCCCCACGCCAATTCAACCTCAATGACGTGGGCCGAGCGCCACGGCTGCGTTATTCCTGCGCAAACCTGGGCCTGCCCATCGCCGCGCCATAGAGTTGCGCATAGCGTTTGGCCATCGCGGCCTCGTCGAATTCGCTCTGCGCCCGTATCCGGTTCGCCTCGCCAAGGCTCTGTCGCAAAGCGGCATCGTGGCCCAGCCGCGCCAGCGCCCCGGCCAATGCGGCCTCATCACCGATCGGCGTGATCAGTGCCGCGTTTTCGGGCGCGACCATCCGGGCCACATCGCCCACGGCGGGGCTGGCCACGGCAAGTCCCGCAGCCATCGCCTCTATCACCGACAGCGGGGCCTGTTCGCTGTCTGATGACAAGGCAAACAGGTCAAACAATCCGATGGCTACCGCAGGATCAGGAACATGCTTGCTTCATTTGCAATGAGGTCATACTTTTCCCTGTCAAGGATGTAGTCGATGTTGTTTTCCTCCATGTGAGGTACTTTCCCAGACTTTCTGATGATGTT
>CAIPWG010000179.1 GCA_903868655.1 uncultured Sphingomonadales bacterium | reverse complement strand
CTTGGCGCCTTCGTCCAGCGCCAGCGCAAGTACGCTGTCACCCGCAATGATCCCGGGCAGATAGCGGCCTTTCAGATCATCCGAGGCATGGCCCAGTGCGGTTGCGCCGATCACCGCAGTCGAAAGAAACGGGGATGGAGTAAGGTTGCGGCCAATTTCGCGCAACACGATGCCGGCCTCGACATGGCCCAGTCCAAGCCCGCCATCGGCTTCGGCCACCAGAATTCCGGTCAGGCCCATGTCGGCGAATTGTTTCCACAGCTTGGGGTCGTAACCTGCCGTATCGCTGGTATCGCGCAAACGCCGCAACTGCGGCTTGATCGCGCCCTCGTTGGCGACAAAGCCGGTGACAGTCTCAGCCAGCATGGCCTGATCTTCGGTATGATAAAGCGGCATCGGTTTCTCCCGAGTGCAATTGGATTGAAACGCCTGTGCAGCGTCATGGGCACCACCCGCTGGCCCGGAATGCGCAACCAGCGGGTCATATGGTCAAACAAGCCGCATCAAGCGCCCGGCAGGTCGAGAATACGTTTTGCCACCACGTTCAGCATCACTTCGCTGGTGCCGCCTTCGATCGAATTGGCCTTGGTGCGCAACCAGTTGCGAGGTGCCGCACCGCCGCGGGTTTCAGGACTGTCCCATTCGAGCGCGGTCGAGCCGCCGGCTGCCATCAGCAGTTCATGCCGCCGCTTGTTGAGCTCGGTGCCCGAATATTTCATCATGTTGGGCTGTGCCGGATGCGCGCGGCCGACTTTGGCCTCGTCGAGGAACTTTTCGCCCATCGCCGAAAAGGCCAGCGCGTCGATATCGAACAGTGCGAGTTCGGCACGCAACACCGGGTTGTCGATGCCGCCCTGCCGGTTGACCACGGCGCCAATGGCATTCAGCCGTTCGCCACCGCCAGCGCCCGAAATCATCTCGCGCTCATGGCCCAGCAGGTATTTCGCGACATCCCAGCCCCGGTTCACTTCCCCGACGACCTGGTTCTTTGGCACCACGACATTGTCGAAGAAAGTTTCGCAGAACGGCGAATTGCCGCTGATCAATTTGATCGGCTTGGTGTTGACACCCGGCGTTGTCATGTCGAACAACAAAAAGCTGATGCCCTGATACTTGTTCGCCTTGTCGGTGCGCACCAGGCAGAAAATCCAGTCGGCCTTGTTGGCGTAACTGGTCCAGATTTTCTGGCCATTGACGACCCAATGGTCGCCCATATCTTCGCCAAAGGTCTGCAACGATACCAGGTCGGAGCCTGAGCCGGGTTCTGAATAGCCCTGACACCAGCGGATTTCGCCGCGCGCGATCTGGCCCAGATAGTGAACTTTTTGCTCTTCGGTGCCGAACTTCAAAAGTGCCGGGCCAAGCATCCAGATGCCAAAGCTCGACAGCGGCGGCCGCGCGCCGATCTTCGCGCATTCTTCGCGCCACACTTTGGCTTGCGCCGGGCTGAGCCCTGCCCCGCCATAAGCTTGCGGCCAATCGGGCACGGTGTAGCCCTTGGCCACGCAGCGATCGAGCCACAGCTTCTGCGCCTCGTTCTTGAACACGAAATTGCGCCCACCCCAGCAGACATCATCCTCGTCCTGCACGGGCTTGCGCATCTCTGCCGGGCAATTGGCTTCGAGCCAGGCGCGAATTTCCGCGCGGAAGGTCTCAAGATCCGACATTTTGGTCTCCTCTCACCTGTTTCAGTTCGCCGGGCGGAAGGCGTACGAACACGCTCGACAGCCGCCTTGTTAAGCGAGAGGTTAAGGCGAGTCGGAGATCGCATCAAGCGGCGATTTCCAGACTTTTCGGGATGCTGCGCATGCCGTAGCGTAAACCCGATGACCGTTGACGCGCCCGCAATTGCACCGCAGTCTGTGCGTCAACAAAACACTTCGCGGGACAGGATTTATGGACGCTCCATCACGATTTACCGGGAAAACCGTCGTCGTTACCGGCGCAGCCTCGGGCATTGGCCGTGCCACCACTCTGGCCTTTGCCGGTGAAGGCGCGATTGTCTATGCCGCCGACATCGATGCCGAGGGCCTTGCCGCCACGGCAGCGGCATCCAACGGCGAAGTCCGCACTCATGTCACCGATGTGACCAGCACCGAAGACATCCGTGCGCTCATGGACCGTGCGGCGGCTGAAACCGGCGGGATCGACGTGGTGTTCAACAATGCCGGCGCAGGTGGTGATCGTGCATCGATTGCCGAAATAGAACCGGCCGGGTGGGACCGCACGATGGATCTGCTGCTGCGTTCGGTCGCTTTCGGCATTCGCTATGCCGTGCCGCATATGAAAGGGCGCGCCTCAACCCAAACCGGTGGCGCAGCGATCATCAACACATCGAGCGTTGCCGCGGTTGGCCCGGGTTATTCACCCAGCGCCTATGCTGTGGCCAAGGCGGGCGTGTTGCACCTGACCAAAGTCGCGGCGGCCGATCTGGCGCAGCATGGCATTCGCGTTGCCGCGGTGCAGCCCGGATTTATCAATACCAACATCTTTACCCGCGCGCTCGACATCACCGGCGATGCCGAAACAATGGCCAAAGCCGCGATTGCGCACATGTCTCAGGCTGCCCAGCCGGTTGCGCGTGGCGGACAGGCTCAAGATATCGCCCAGGCCGTGCTGTTTCTGGCGAGCGAAGCCGCAGGCTTTGTGACGGGCACGTCGCTGGTAGTGGATGGCGGCATCACAATTGGCCCGCGTCACAGTTGGGACCCTGCCAGCCCGGGCCTGTTTGAAACGCTGGAACAATTCGCGGCCGCGCCAAAATCCTGAAATGACCACAGGT
>CAIPWG010000178.1 GCA_903868655.1 uncultured Sphingomonadales bacterium | reverse complement strand
GGGGAATGACGTAGCCGAGGGGCGGCTCAATAGGCCCGGATGCAAGCCGGGAACGCCGCTGCTCAGAAGTGGCAGGCGAGCGGCAGCATGCTATGCTTGGGCCGACTGGCGGGAGGCCAGATCGATAACGAAACGGTAACGGACGTCCTTGTTCTCGACCCGCAAATAAGCCTTCGTGATCTGATCAGGGCGGATCAGTTCGATCTGGGGACGGATGGCATTGGCGCAGCAATAGTCGACCAGTTCCTGCGTTTCCGACATGCCTCCGATACATGATCCGACCAGCGATCGTCGCTGATCCCACAGCGCGCCACCAGTCACGCCGCCAATCAGACCAGGCGCACCCACATTTACGAACGCTCCATCCTGCCGGACCATGGGCAGGAATGGAGCTATGTCAAAGGGTGAAGGAATGGTCGAAAGCATGAAATCGAACCGCTTGGCCAATTCCCTCGCGTGGGGAATGGGATCGTGTGCTGCGGGATGCCAAACCACCACGTCGGTGGCGCCCATGGCAAAGGCGTCCCTGGCCTTGTCGGCGCTGGTGGTGAATACCGTCGCCTCGGCCCCGCGATGCACCGCGAGTTTCAACGCCATATGGCCCAATCCGCCCAGGCCAATGACGGCAAAGTGCTGACCCGAACCAAGGCGCCAATGTTGCATCGGCGAAAATGTCGTAATCCCTGAACACAGCAACGGTGCGGTCGTGGCCAGATCCGCCCCATCGGGAATTTTGACCACGAACCGGTCGCGCACCACGATGCGTTCGGAATAGCCGCCCATGGTGTATCCTGGGCCGCGCGGGTCGGCAGATGCATACGTCAACGTTGCGCCAGCGGTGCAATACTGTTCCAGCCCGGCGTTGCAATTGTCGCATCCACAGCAACTGTCGACCATGCACCCCACGCCTGCGAAGTCCCCGGGCACGAACCGGGTCACGTCGGGTCCTACTGCGGTTACGCGACCGACGAATTCGTGGCCCGGAACCATCGGAAACGGCTGTTCGCCCCATTCGCCATGCGCCATGTGGATGTCACTGTGGCAAACGCCGCAATAGAGAACGTCGATCGCGACATCATCGGGCAACAGAGCACGTCGCTCGACAACCATCGGCTGGATCGGCCCGTCTTCGCGCATCGCACCCCAGGCACGCGTTGGTAACACGAGCGCTGGATCAACCGGTGCCGGGTTGGCCAGTTCGCCGGTCGTATCAGCCTCATCGGCAAATTTTTCCGGAAAAAATGTTTCGGTCACGTTGGTCTCCGGGGTCTGGAGGGGGAGAAAGGCAGACAGCCAATCGCGAACCGTCATCCGCAAGGCTGCGCGTGAGCACCCCCACCCGCCACCATCGGAAACTACCCAATCGCTGTCTGCGCAATTGCCGGTTGGCAACGGCGCTGGCTATGGGGTCCCGACACGATCAACAGGGATTGTCCTGGCAGTCAGAGGATAATCCCGATGTGCTTTTCGCCGACAGCCAGTTTCATTGCATCAGGCCTGATAGGAACGATCGGGCTAGCGACATTGCGGCACGTGCGCGAGCCGCGAACCTTGCTGTTCGCTGCCGTGCCGTTGCTGTTTGCCGTTCACCAATTGTGCGAAGGCTTTGTCTGGCTGGGATTGGAGGGCAAAATCGGCAATGTGGCACTCGACCACGTCGCGTTCCTGTTCATGATCTACGCCCAGGGCATCCTGCCGTTGTTGATGCCCGTTGCCGTCGTGCTGATGGAACCGGCAGGCTGGCGGCGCCGCGCAATCCTCGTATTGGTCTGCATCGGCGCGATTGCTTGTGTGTGGGATGTCGTCGGGTTGGTCGCTTGGCCCAGCCGGACGTTCATCCAGTGTCATTCGATTGCCTATCGCAATCCGGTGACCGGAAATTTCCTGATTTCATGCCTGTACATCCTGGCGACGTGTGGGGCTTTGCTGCTGTCAACGCATCGGGTGGTCAGGTGGTATGGCCTGCTCAATGTCATCGGACTGAGCATCACGGAGATCGTGCGCGAATTTGCTTTTGC
>CAIPWG010000177.1 GCA_903868655.1 uncultured Sphingomonadales bacterium | reverse complement strand
ATTTGAGTCGTTCCGAGATCAAGTCCCATGATGTCCATAAATTTATTGCGTAATCTCCTTCCATGTTACATGAGATGTACCAACTCCAGAAGAGGTAAGTAAATTAGGCGACACCACGAAAATTCCAGGGTCTAAAATAGCTGACAGGCCAGGTGAATTTATGCGCTGAACGCCATGGCCCGGCAGGGGCCACCGACAACGCCGCGCATGATCGGTTTCTGGTCAAGCCGGTCGATATCGATACGCTGGTCGACACGGTTGGCGACCTGCTGGACCTGACCTGGACATTCGCGGCCGGGACGGTGGAGGTTGAAGTCGCGGTGAACGCGCCGGTCGATGACCCACCAGCCGATTTGCCGGCCGACGCGCACATCCATATCGAGCGCTTGCGCGAACGCGTGCAGATCGGTCATGTACGCGGGATAGAGGCCGAAATCCGCGCTTTGGAAGCCACGGTTGGAGGCAACCATGCTCTGGTCGTAAAGCTGTATGGTTGCCTCGACCGGTTTGACCTCTCGGGGCTCGCCCGTCTGCTGGAAAAGGTCTGATCATGACCGACGGTGTGTTTCATCGCGATTCTGTCCTGGTGGTCGACGATCAACCAGAATCGTTGCGCATGTTGACCGACACGCTCGAAAGCAGCGGTATTTCGGTGTTGGTGGCAACGTCGGGGCAGGGTGCGATCGACCTGATGGGCCATTTTGTGCCTGATCTGGTGCTGATGGACGCGGTGATGCCCGGCATGGATGGCTTTGCCGCAACGACGCTGATCAAGGCCAACCCAGCGACCCGCCATGTGCCGGTGATTTTCATGACCGGCCTGACCGGCAGCGAACACGTGATCCAGGGTTTTGAAGTGGGCGGTGTCGATTACGTGCGCAAGCCGGTCAACGTGCACGAATTGCTGGCGCGGGTGCGGTTGCATCTGGGTCAGGCGCGGGCGGTCCAGGCAAGCACGATCGGGCTGGATGCGACTGGGCGCATGCTGATGGCCACCGATCTGGGGGGGCGCTTTTTGTGGTGCACACCGCTTGCAGAAAGTGTGATTGCCCGACTTGAACCGGGCTGGAGCAGCGAAACACGACAATTGCCCGAACCTGTGCGCCAGACGATAGAGCGGCTGCTACAGCGCTGCGATGCGCCCGGCACGACTTTGCGGATCGACTGGCGCGAGAATACCGGCAGCTATGCGCTCGAACTGGTCCTGATCGCGCAATATCGTGAGAACGAAGTGCTGATCCGGCTCAACCAGTTCGACCCGGAAGGCGATGCTGACAAACTGCGCGCAAGGCTGGGGCTGACCGAGCGTGAGGCTGAAGTGCTGCTGTGGATCAGTTATGGCAAATCGAACGCCGACATCAGTGATGTTCTCGAAATATCACCGCGTACGGTTCAGAAGCACCTCGAACGCATTTACGAGAAACTGGGTGTGGAAACGCGGGCCGCCGCAGCGGCCATCGCCATCCGGTCTGCGGAAAACTGACGGTAAGTATCCGCTCAAGGTCTTGTCGCCCCATATATGACCTGCGGCGCAGTTCCTTATGTATCACACCGCAAGGATCGGAGCATGCTCGCGGTCAAAACGGTATACGTCATGACTGCTGGCAGCAAATTGCCTTGCTGTCCTCACGCGGTACGATCGCCGGCCTGCCCCTGCTGTCTGTGGCAGCCTGGCCAAGTCTGCAAGGGGGGCTTGGCACTCCCTGTGGTCTTGGCTTAGGTCTTTTCCGGCGGCGTATTCAAGCGCCCGCGCGGGGGAGAGACGTGTGGCCATGACGATGCGCGCGCTTGAAGTACAAAGTCTGAGCGATGATCTGTCAGGTCTCGTGCTGGTCGATCGCCCCGTTCCACGGCCCGGCGCTGGTCAAGCACTGGTGCGAATCGAAGCTGCGGCGCTCGGTTTTCCCGACCTGTTGATGACGCAGGGCCTGTATCAAGCCAAACCCGCCTTGCCGTTTGTGCCGGGGATGGAATGCGCAGGCACAATTACCGCGCTGGGCGAGGGCGCAGAGCATTCCGGCTGGCAGGTGGGCGACCGGGTCATGGCGGGCGGGTTGACCGGTGGAGTGGCGCAATACGGTTGCTATGCTGCCGATGCGTTGCAGCGCCTCCCCGAAAGGCTGTCGT
>CAIPWG010000176.1 GCA_903868655.1 uncultured Sphingomonadales bacterium | reverse complement strand
TGTCGACCAGTCGGTCAGACGTACCGGCACAATGGCGATGCCTAGCCGCAGCGACAGATCAGCCAAGAACAGTTCCAGCCGTTCGGCTTCATGCCCGGTTACCACCACCACGCGGGTCACACCGGCCAGCACCGCCTGGCGAATCGACAATTCGATGATTGGCACATCGCAAACCGGGGTCAGCGGTTTGGATGGCGACATCGAGGCCAGGCGGCTGCCATAACCGGCAGCGATGATCAAAGCGTCCATGACGGTCCCCCTTCTGATTGCGTCCAAACCGAAAAAGGCGGTGTCAGCTTTTGCCGACACCGCCTTTTTCTATTGGAAACACGCGAATTATTCGGCCGCGAGTGCCGGTTCGGTAATGTATTCCTCGACCAACTGTGCGGCGACATCGTCGCTGAACTGCTGGGGCGGGTGCTTGCAGAAATATGCCGACGGGCCGATCAGCGCCCCGCCTTCGCCGCGGTCAAGCGCGACTTTGCAGCACCGGATCGCATCCATCACACACGCTGCCGAATTCGGGCTGTCTTCGACCGAGAGCCGCAGTTCCAGGTTCATCGGAACATTGCCCCACTGCGTTCCTTCAAGACGAAGGAAGCACAGCTTGTTGTCCTTTTGCCATGGCACATAGTCGGACGGGCCGACGTGGATGTTTTCATCGGCCAGACGCTGGGCAAGCATGGCCTGCACCGCCTCGGTCTTCGATTCCTTTTTGCTGCCCAGTCGCTGACGGTCGAGCATGTTCATGAAATCGGTGTTGCCACCCGTGTTGAGCTGGTAGGTCTTTTCAACCGTTACGCCACGCGCGCCAAACAGGCTCGACAAGACGCGGTGGACGATTGTCGCGCCCACTTGCGCCTTGATGTCATCGCCCACGATTGGCACGCGCTTGGCGCGGAACCGGGCTTCCCATTCAGTCGTGCTGGCGATGAACACCGGCATGCAGTTGACCACGGCAACACCCGCTTCCAACGCTACTTCCATGTAGAATTCGGTCGCGGTCTGCGAACCGACCGGCAGGAAGTTCAGCAGCACTTCGGCGCCGGATTCCTTGAGCGCGGCCACCATGCTGTCGTGCGTGGCTTCGGGCGCGTCTGCCAGAATAAAGCCACGATCGCCCATACCGGTCATGTGATCGGCCACCCCGTCAAGGATGCGACCCATCATCACCGTGCTGCCGGTCTGCGGCACATCGGCGTGGAATACAGCGGTACAGTTGGGACCGGCGAAAATCGCTTCGCCGATATCCTTGCCCACTTTGCGCGCATCGACATCAACGCCGAGCACGAATTCAACATCACCAGCACCATATCCGCCAATCCGGTCGTGAATCAGACCGCCTGCCGAATTGTTTTGACAATAAAAATATACCCCTTGGACAAGCGAGCTGGCGCAGTTGCCCACACCGATCACCGCGACCTTGATTGGCTTCATCTAAGCACGTCCTCTTCGACAGGCACCGCTACTGGGTGGCTGTCACCAAAGTGCCTTACTTTGCGAAATCCCGCCGGATTGCAAGCGGAATCCCCCGTTTGTCAAGCAAGTGATGGAAAGTCCGGGGCTCTCATCCATCGTGCTGGCCTGACTGCCGCGGAGTGCGCTACCGACCAATCCCATGGAACTCCGCCATACGGAGTCACGACGGGCCGATTCCTGCCGAGTTTAGCAGCGCGTGGTTTGTGTTGTGGCGCCAATTTTGGCAAAGACGGTGCAGCCCACCAGGAATGGACAGACCCATGGCGACAGCCCCTCGCGAACGGCCCCGCCGCGCGCGCGAATTGCAGGATTCGCTCAATCATTATCTTTATCATCCGCTGTCGTGGCGGTTGGCGCGGGCGTTGGCGCCAACGCCCATCACCCCCAACATGGTTTCAGTGCTTGGTGGATTGTTCGTAGTGGCGGCGGGCCTGGTCTATTGGCGTGCGCCACAGTGGGGGCTGGCATGGCCTTGGGCGCCCTTGCTTGGCACATTGCTCCACCTGATCTGGCATGTTGTGGATGGCGCAGATGGCGATCTGGCGCGGTTGACCGGGCGCACCAGCCCTTTGGGCGAATTGATCGACGGCATTTGCGACTATGTCAGCCATATCGTGCTGTATGTTTTGCTGGTGATCGTTCTGGCGCCTTCGCTGGGGTGGTTTTGGGCGTGGTTCTGGGCGCTTGCTGCGGGTGCCAGCCATGTCGCACAGGCCAATTTTGTCGAAGTGCAGCGTCGGTTCTATCAGTACTGGACGTATGGCACACCCTGGTTGAACAACACCACGCGCACCGATGATGCGTTGTTCAAGGATCAGCGCGGGATCGCGTGGGTCCTGCGCGCTGCCGTCGCCGGATATTTGCGGCTGGCTTCGGGTATGAGCCCCAATGCGCTGACAATCGATACCGAAGTGACCGCAGCAGTGGCCGAAGACCGCGCTGGCGATGGCACGCGGCTGGCTCGCGTGCGGGCCGAAGTTCAGCGTGAACAGCGGCCCTTGTTGGCGATGCTGTGGTATCTCAGCCCCAATCCGCGTGCGATCACACTGGGTCTGGCCATGCTGGTCGGCAGTCCCTTGTATTATTTCGTCTATCAGACGCTCGTGCTCAATGTGTTGCTGGTTCTCGCAGTGCGCCGCGAAGATGCGGCGGCATTGCGCGTCGTGCAGCGGCTAGCGCTCAAGCCCTAGATTTGCGGTCGGCCAGAAACAGCAGCAGCACGCTGATCACCAGGGCTTCGATGACAAACCAGACCATCCAGGGCGAATGGTTGTACAACCACACGCCAATCGCGGGTGAAACGATATAGGCCGATCCGTTGACCGCCGCGACAATGCCTGCGGCCTGACCTTGTTCACCCAGACTGACGGCCAGACTGGTGCCCGATGTAAAGCCTGGCCGAAACAGGCCGAAGCCGACCGAACAGATCGCAAAACCCGTGGCAATGGCATGCAGGTTGTTGCCCAGCGCGACCGGCAAAACGCCGACTACGACCAGGCCCATGCCCAGCAGCGTCGACATGCGCGGCCCCAGTGACAGCATCGGGATCAGTCCCCACTGCGCCAGCAACATCGCAATCGCGCCGCACATCAGGACAAGGCCGATCGGGCCTGCCGCGGCATCCGGCTGATGGCGCAGGCCCAGACGGTCGAGCAGCAAAAAGCCTATAACCCCCAACAGGATCGATTGTGCCTGGCCGCCCAGAACGCCAGCCAGCAACCATTGCCGAATGCGTGGATCGCCCCAACGCAAACGGTCGGTGGCTCCGGTGTCGGATGCATCATCGGTTTCGGCCTGACCGTGCCAGCCATCACCTTGTTCGCCGAACGGGCGGGTGCGGCCCGCGCGCTGGCTCGGTGTTGTGTCATGATCGGGCCCATGGCCTTCCACGGCATCGATGGCAGGCGTATCGTCTGGCAATCGCATCCGCATGATCACCAGCACAGCCACCGCGCCAAGTGTAAAGCCGATGAACGGGCCGATCAGTCCCACGCCTGGCACGATCAGCAATGGCGCCAGTGCCGGGCCAAGCGCCGTACCAAGGCCGAAGCTTGATGCGATCAATGACAAGGCCTTGGTGCGCTCGGCCCGTCCGGTCCGGCTGGCTACATACGCTTGCACCGCCGGTGGTGCGGCCGATCCGAAACCGCCGTAAAGTGAACGCGCCAAAGCGAACAGGATGATCGCGGTCATCCCGCCGACCATGCCTTTCAAACCAGCCAGTAGCGCTGCGCCGCACAGCGCAAACGACAGCGCAAATGCCGCCAGCCCCAGCGACATCATGGCCTTGCGTCCCAATCGGTCAGATCGACGCGCCCAGAACGGTGCAAGCAACATCCACAGCAGCGCCGACCACGAATAGGCCAGGCTGACCCAGACATCGGCAATGCCAAGATGCGTGCCGATCGAAGGCATGACAGATTGCATGGCAGTGTTGCCCGCCGCGGTAATCAGCATCACCGCAAACAGCAGTGCCATCCGTCCGCCGGGCAGCCCCGATGCGATCTCGCCCGCAGGATCGATCCGATCATCGGTGGTCGCTGTGTCCTGCGCGCGTGTCCCGTTCATCGTGGTCGATCATCCCCCGGTGGTCATTTGCATCCAAGCCATGGCGGTAGGACGGTTGCGCGCACCTTGCAATCTAGGGCCTCAGGGCTTGCATTCGCGGTCAGATTTTGCGAGCGGTCAGAACATGAAGTCATAGACCCATATCAAAAAGTGAATATGTTATGCCGCCATTCCAGTTTGCCCCCGAACCGCTTCGCATCCGGATAAGCCGCAAGGTGCGCGCCCTGATCGGGCCCATGGCGTTGTTCTTCAGAGGATTCGTCAAACATCCGGCGATGGTGGGGGCGCTTGTCCCATCCTCGCAACGAACCATCCGGCGGGTGCTCACTCCGGTTGATTGGAGCAATTGCCGCGTGTTCGTTGAATACGGGCCGGGTGTGGGCACGTTTTGCCGGCCTGTGCTGGAACGCTTGCGGCGCGACGGCGCGCTCATCGTAATCGATACCAACCCCGAATTTATTGCACATCTTCAGACGACGATTCGCGATCCACGGTTCAGTGCAGTTTTGGGATCGGCTGCGGATGTTGGCGCCGTCGTTGCCGCGCATGGGTTTGACCATGCGGATATTGTATTATCGGGCTTGCCGTTCAGCACGCTTCCGGCCGGGGTCGGCGCGGCGATCATGGATGCGACGCGGCGAGTGTTGCGACCGGGTGGCGCGTTCCTTGTCTATCAATACACCGCGCGCGCGCGCCGTCTGATGAC
>CAIPWG010000175.1 GCA_903868655.1 uncultured Sphingomonadales bacterium | reverse complement strand
GGCGCTGGATGGTCGTCACTCCCGATGGCCGCTTTATGACCCGGCGCGAATTTCCGTTGATGGCAAAAATTCATGCCGATGTTGCGCCGGACGGACTTGTCCTGACCCACCACCAGGCAGGAACTGTAACGGTTGCCGAACCGGTTTCGGCCCCGGACTTGCCGGTGCGCGTATGGAGCGATGCAGTGCGTGCCTGCGACGCGGGCGATGCGACCGCGCAATGGCTGTCGGCGATCTTTGGCAGGTCAGTGCGACTGGTGCATATGCCCGATCCGGTGCAGCGCCCGGTCGATGGTCGTTATGGGCAGCCGGGTGATCATGTCAGCTTTGCCGATGGCTTTCCGTTGCTGGTAACGACGGTCGAATCGCTCGGTGCCTTGAATGCCGCACTGGCCCGGCCGATTACCATGGCGCGCTTTCGCCCCAATCTGGTGATGGCCGGCGCGCCTGTCGCCTTTGCCGAGGTTGCATGGAAAGCCTTGCAGATCGGCACGGTTATCTTGCGCGTGGCCTCGCCTTGCACACGGTGCGTGATGACAACGCAAGATCCCGACAGTGGCGCG
This sequence comes from uncultured Sphingomonadales bacterium, assembly GCA_903868655.1. GTDB lineage: Bacteria > Pseudomonadota > Alphaproteobacteria > Sphingomonadales > Sphingomonadaceae > Novosphingobium. The sequence continues at coordinate 7,672 of CAIPWG010000175.1, read as the reverse complement.
GTGGTCGACAAGATGGAACCGTTGCGCACGCTCAAGGCGATGGGCCGCGTCACGCCCGGGCCGCGCCCCGAACCGGTGTTTGGCCAAAACGCAATTCCTGATGGATTGGGTATGATCGCGGTTGGCGATGTGGTTAGAGTGCTGGCCTGACCAGGGCCTGGGTCGCTCCGCACTGCTTGTAGCAAATCGGATTAAATTGCGTCTCGCACTTTGGCGATGCCTGCCTCGCGCTGGGCCTTCAATTCGCGCTTCAATACTTTGGGATCACGGGCGAAAACAAAGCCAAAGCTGACGCCGCCATGTTTGCCTTCGGTCGCATGGTGCAACTTGTGCGCCTGAACCAGCCGCATCGGATAGCCGCCGCGGGGCACATAGCGGAACCACCGCTGATGCACGATGCCATCATGGATCAGGGTATAGATCACGCCATAGACCATCACGCCAAGCCCGATCCATGTGGCCGGCCACCAGGCGCTTGTGCCAGCAACCAAGGGGCTGCCAACCATGAAACATCCGATGGAAATGGCCGCTCCGACAACGGCGTAGAGGTCGTTCTTTTCCAGAAACCGGTCATGGCGTTCGTGGTGATCGCGATGCCAGTTCCATCCGAACCCGTGCATGATATATTTGTGGCTCGACCACGCAACGATCTCCATCGTCACGGTGGCGGTCAAAACGATCAGGGTACGGATCAGGATAGCGGCTAGCATGGGCGCGTTATACCGCGCGTTTGTTCACTTGGCCATGTGCAAGCTTGATCTTGCCTTGAAATGCCAAACTTGAAATCCGGGGCGCGCAGGCTTAACCGGTTGCGCATGGTCACGACAAACCCCCGCACGCTTTACCAGAAAATCTGGGACGCCCACGTTGTTGAACGCCGCGATGACGGCACCTGCCTGGTCTATATCGATCGGCACCTGGTTCACGAAGTGACCAGCCCGCAGGCGTTTGAGGCGCTAAGATTGGCCGGACGCAAAGTTCGCCGTCCCGATCTGACGCTGGCTGTGCCGGATCACAATCTGCCGACGACCGCGCGGCGCGATAGCGCGGGGCACCGCATTGCGATCGAAGACGTCGAAAGCGCGCAGCAACTTGCCGCACTCGAACGCAACGCGCCCGAATTTGGTATTCGTTACATTGGCGATGCCGATGCAGAACAGGGCATTGTTCATGTGGTCGGCCCCGAACAGGGCTTTTCCTTGCCGGGCGCGACGATCGTGTGTGGCGACAGCCATACCGCGTGTCACGGCGGGCTCGGAGCCTTGGCGTTTGGCATCGGCACCAGCGAAGTCGAACACGTATTGGCCACGCAAACACTGCTGCTCAAGCAGTCGAAAGCGATGGAAGTTCGCATCGAGGGCGATTTGGGGCCGGGCGTGACCGCGAAGGACCTGGTTTTGCATATCACCGGGGTGCTCGGCGCAGCCGGTGGCACCGGGTATGTAATCGAATATACCGGCTCGGCCATCCGCGCATTGTCGATCGAGGGGCGGCTGACCGTTTCGAACATGGCAATCGAACACGGCGCGCGCGCAGGCCTGATCGCACCCGATGCCAAGACCGAGGCCTATGTCAAAGGTCGCCCTTACGCGCCCAAGGGTGACGATTGGGACATGGCGGTTGCCTGGTGGCGCAGCCTCGCCACTGATCCCGGTGCAACATATGACAAAGTCGTGGTGATCAATGCTGCCGATATCGGGCCCAGCGTAACCTGGGGCACCAGCCCTGAAGACGTCGTGCCGATCACAGGGGTTGTACCCGCTCCCGACAGCTTTGCCGATGCGTCCAAGCGCGAAGCGGCGGCAAAATCGCTGGCTTATATGGGCCTCGAACCCGGCCAGCCTATGGCACAAGTTCCGATCCAGAATGTTTTTATCGGCAGTTGCACCAACAGCCGGATCGAAGACCTGCGCGCCGCTGCGGCCGTTCTCAAGGGTCGTCGCAAGGCCGACACCGTGACCTGGGCAATCGTTGTTCCTGGTTCGGGACTGGTCAAGGCCATGGCTGAGGCCGAAGGGCTGGATCGTGTATTTGTCGAGGCGGGCTTTGAATGGCGCGAACCCGGCTGTTCGGCATGTCTGGGCATGAATCCCGACAAAGTCCCGGCAGGCGAACGCTGCGCATCGACCAGCAACCGCAATTTCGTCGGGCGTCAGGGTCCGGGCGCGCGTACCCATCTGGTCAGCCCGGCGATGGCAGCCGCAGCTGCGGTGGCGGGGCATCTGACCGATGTGCGAAACCTGATCTGAAGCCGAACGGTCTGTTCAAGTGGTGGTAAGCCACGCGTGCTAAGCCAGACCGACGCGAAAGATAACGAGGAGTACCGAGGTGAGCAAAAAGAACGAAACGTCGTCTGCAGCGACCAGTGGCAATGGTTCGTGGACCGGTGCAGCCGCGATTGCCGGTGCTGCGATCGGATCGGCCGCAGTAGCCGCCGCGCTTCTCTATGCCTCACGCCGCAAGGACCGCGCAGACAAAGCCAAGACGCCGGCCCTGCCGAAACTTCCACCCGAAACCGATTGATCTGCCATGGAACCCGTTACCACGATCGAAGGCCGCGCTTATCCGTTCGGCCAGAAAAATGTCGATACCGATGTGATCATTCCGTCGCATTGGCTCAAAACGATTACGCGCGAAGGGCTGGGGCGCGGTGCGTTTGAAAGCCTGCGCACCGACCCTGAAAACCTGTTTGACAGCGCCGAATTTTCGGGCTCGCCGATCCTCGTTGCGGGTGACAATTTCGGGTGCGGGTCCAGCCGTGAACATGCCGCGTGGGCACTGCTCGACTTGGGCGTGCGCGCGGTTATTGCGCCGTCGTTTTCAGATATCTTTTCAGGCAATGCCTTCAAAAACGGCATTTTGACCGTGGTCTTGCCGCAAGCAGCAGTGGATCGTCTGGTCGAAGTCGCGAGGACTCACCCGATCCATGTCGATCTCGACAGTCAGACCGTGACCACGCCGTTTCAGGATCGTTTCAACTTTGACATCGATCCGTTTCGCAAGACATGTCTGCTCAACGGCCTTGATGAAGTCGGGCTGACTTTGGCGCAAAGCGATGCGATCGGCGTGTTCGAAAATCAGGTGCGCAACCAACGGCCGTTTCTGGCCAAAGGCGTCTTGGTCTCGGCTTAAATGATCGCTTAAATACCTTTTCAATCTGCACAAATGTTGGCACGAATGCAGGCGTCATGGCGGGCGCCTGTCAATTTCATTTCGCGAACAGGCCCCGCTCAAAACACGATGCGGGAGATTATGCATGAAAGCCTTGCTCAGCCATTCTGCGGGCGGACCCGAAACGCTGTTGCTCGAAGACATGCCCGATCCCGTAGCCGGGCCCGGGCAAGTGGTGGTTGCGGTCAAAGCCTGCTCGATCAACTTTCCCGATACCCTGATCATCCGTGATTTGTACCAGTTCCGGCCCGCGCGTCCGTTTGCTCCGGGCAGCGAGATCGCGGGTGTGATTACCGCGTTGGGCGATGGCGTGACCGGCTGGGCCGTTGGCGATCGGGTGATCGGCATGGTCGGCAATGGCGGTCTGGCCACACATGCCGTGGTCGAACACAATCGGTTGTTTGCGCTGCCCGATGGGGTGGATTTTGACACCGGTGCGTCGCTGTTGATGACGTATGGCACCAACTATCACGGGCTGGTCGATCGCGGGCATATCAAGGCTGGCGATGTCGTGCTGGTGCTCGGGGCTGCGGGCGGCGTCGGATTGTCTGCTATCGAACTGTCCAAGGCTTTCGGTGCGCGCGTGATCGCAGGGGTTTCGTCCGAAGACAAAGCCGCGTTGGCGCGCGAAGCAGGTGCGGACGATGTCGTGATTTACGGTCGCGGACCGTTCGACAAGGCGCAGAGCAAGGAACTGGCCGAAGCATTCAAGGTGGCTTGTGGTCCCCAGGGCGCCAATATTGTCTATGATATTGTCGGTGGCGACTATTCCGAGCCGGCTTTGCGCGCAATTGCGTGGGAAGGACGCTTCCTGGTGGTCGGTTTCCCCGCAGGGATTGCCCGGCTGCCGCTGAATCTGACGCTGCTGAAATCGTGCGATGTGTGCGGTGTGTTTTGGGGTGCTTTCACCGCGCGTGAGCCGGTACGGTTCAAGCATGAAGTTGCCGAATTGTTTGCGATGCTGAAAGATGGGCGGATCGCACCACGCATTTCGGCACGCTATCCGCTCGAACGCGGTGCAGAAGCCATTGCAAGCCTGGAAAACCGGCTGGCAGTCGGCAAAGTGGTCGTCGAAATCGGGTAAGTTTTGCGCTGCTCCCCCCACCGCCCGTGGGGGGAGACTTCTCACGTCAGATATGGATGGGCTTGCCCGTCACTGCCATCGCCGCTTCTTTGAGCGCCTCGGAATGGGTCGGGTGGGCGTGGCAGGTATAGGCGATGTCTTCGCTGGTCGCACCAAATTCCATTGCCAGCGCAGCTTCGGCGATCATCGTGCCCGCCAGTGTAGCGACGATCCACACGCCAAGCACGCGGTCGGTCTTGGCATCGGCGATAATTTTGACAAAACCGTCGCCTTCGCGATTGGTCTTGGCGCGGCTGTTTGCCATCATCGGAAACTTGCCGACCTTGATCTCGCCGAGCGCTTTGGCGGCGTCTTCGGTCAGGCCAACACCGGCAAATTCGGGTGCGGTATAAACCACGCCGGGAATGACCGCATGGTTGACGATCCCGGTCAGCCCGGCGATGTTTTCTGCAACGGCGATGCCTTCGTCCTCCGCCTTGTGTGCCAGCATCGGCCCTGGAATAACATCGCCGATTGCCCATACGCCATCGACGGCGGTGCGGAATTCATGGTCGGTTTCGATCTGGCCGCGTGCATTGGGTGTCAGGCCAATGGCGTCCAGACCAAGCCCGGCGGTGTTGGGCCGGCGGCCAATCGCCACCAGCACAACATCGGCATCCAGCGTTTCGGCTGCGCCACCGGCTGCGGGTTCCAGCGTCAGCGTAGCCTTGCCATCGTTCACCGCAACGGCTGTGACTTTGGTCGAAAGCTTCAGGTCAAAACCTTGCTTCTTGAATATTTTCGCGGCTTCTTTGCGGACATCGTTGTCCATGCCGGGAAACAGTTGATCCAGATATTCGATCACGGTGACTTTGGCGCCCAAACGCCGCCACACCGAACCCAGTTCCATCCCGATCACGCCGCCGCCGATCACCGCAAGGTGCCCGGGGACTTTGGTCAGCGCCAATGCGCCGGTTGAATCGACGATCAGCCCGGCATCGTTGTCGACCGACACGCCCGGCAGTGGCGTTACCGACGATCCGGTGGCGATCACGATATGTTTGGCAGTAACTTTGGCGCCCGCCACATCGACAGTATGCGCATCGGCGAAACTGGCATGGCCTTTGAGCCAGGTTACTTTGTTCTTCTTGAACAGGAATTCGATCCCGCCGGTCAGTTCCTTGACCGCGCTGGCTTTTTCGGCCTGCATCACGTCCAGATCGAGTTCCACGCCGGTGGCTTTGACCCCGAACTTTGCCATCGTACCGTTGGCGGCTTCGTCAAACAATTCAGAGCCGTGAAGCAGTGCCTTCGACGGAATGCATCCGACATTCAGGCACGTGCCGCCCAGCGTTGCACGCCCTTCGGCACACGCGGTTTTCAGCCCCAGTTGCGCAGCGCGGATTGCGGCAACATAGCCGCCGGGGCCAGCGCCGATTACCAGCACGTCGTAGTCGTATTCAGCCATGGCGATGGTCCTTTGCGATGCCAACGGTATTGAAGGATCAGAGATCGATCAACAGGCGCGTCGGTTCCTCGATGGCTTCCTTGATGGTCTTGAGCGCGGTCACGGCTTCGCGACCATCGATCAGGCGGTGGTCGTACGACAACGCGATATACATCATCGGCCGGATTACGATCTGGCCATTGCGCACCACCGGACGGTCTTCGATGCGATGCAGGCCGAGCACGGCCGACTGCGGCGGGTTGATGATCGGGGTCGACATCAGGCCGCCGAACACGCCGCCGTTTGAAATGGTGAACGTGCCACCCTTCATGTCATCCATAGTCAGCGTGCCATCGCGGGCTTTCTTGCCAAACCCGGCAATCGCGGCTTCGATCCCGGCGAACGACAGCTTGTCGCAATCACGCACCACCGGCACGACCAGCCCGTTGGGGGCAGAGACTGCGATCGAGATATCGACATAGTCGTGATAGACGATTTCATCACCTTCGATGCGCGCATTCACCGAAGGGATGTCTTTCAGCGCCAGGACCGAAGCCTTGGCAAAGAACGACATAAATCCCAGCTTGATGCCGTGCTTCTTTTCGAATGCGTCTTTGAACTTGTCGCGCGCGCCCATCACCGCCGACATGTCGACATCGTTGAACGTGGTCAGCAGCGCTGCGGTTTCCTGCGCGCTCTTCAGCCGCTTCGCAATCGTTTAACGTAGGCGCGTCATTTTTACGCGTTCTTCATTGCGACCCGACGGGGCGGCCACCGCCACCGTTGCAGCCACCGGCGCGGCCGCGGGCGTCGCGGCCTTGGCCTGGGCCGCGGCCATTACGTCTTCCTTGGTCAGGCGGCCACCGGCGCCCGTGCCTTTGACCGTAGCAGGGTCGATGCCATATTCCAGAACGGCACGGCGCACCGCTGGCGACAACGCTGCGGCGTCACCTTCGACAGTTGCCTTGGCCACGGCCGGAGCGGGTGTGGCGACAGGTGCGGTGGGCGCAGGTGCTGCCAACGCCGGGGCCGGCGCAGCCACGGCAGGGGTAGGGGCAATCGCCACGCCAGCGGCTTCAATCATCGCCAGCAGTGCGCCAACCGAGACGGTATCGCCCTCATTGGCAATCAGATCACCCAGAATACCGGCAGCGGGTGCTGGCACATCAACCGCGACTTTGTCGGTTTCAAGGCTGACAATCGGCTCATCGAGCGCAACCGCTTCGCCTGGCTTTTTCAGCCATTGGCCGACGGTCGCTTCGCTGACGCTTTCGCCGAGCGTCGGCACTTTGACTTCGATGGACATAACCTGGGTTCCTTACTGCGGGGTTGGCGCGGTAGAAAATGAGAAGAGGAAAAGCGCGATCAGGCCTTTTTCTTGCGGCGGATTTCGCCGCGCACCGACAGCGCCAGCGCATTGGCGACCAGTGCGGCCTGTTCATTGGCATGACGCTTGGCAAGCCCGGTTGCCGGCGAGGCTGCGGCCACACGACCGGCATAGCGCGGCCGGGTGACTTTACTGCCTGCGGCTTTCAATGCGTCTTCGATCATTGGTTCGACGAAGAACCATGCGCCGTTGTTGCGCGGTTCTTCCTGGCACCACACCACATCCTCCAGCTGCGGCATACGCGACAGGCGCAAGCTCAGCGGGTCGCCCGGGAATGGGTAAAGTTGTTCCAGACGGATGATCTGAACATCTGTCAGGCCCTGCTGGTCGCGCGCTTCGAACAAGTCATAGGCGACTTTGCCGCTGCACAGGATGACTTTGCGCGTAGCTTCGTCGGCAGGTTCGTTGATATCCGACAGAATCCGCTGAAAATGTCCTTCGCCGATGAAATCGCCGGCGTCTGATTTGGCCATCGGGTGACGCAGCAGGCTTTTGGGCGTCATGATAATCAGGGGTTTGCGGAACGAACGGTGCATCTGCCGGCGCAGCACGTGAAAGTAGTTGGCCGGAGTGGTGATATTGCACACCTGGATGTTGTCTTCGG
>CAIPWG010000174.1 GCA_903868655.1 uncultured Sphingomonadales bacterium | reverse complement strand
CACAGTGTCCGACTCGGTTTTGATTTCCACGCCCGTCGGATTCGACGAACCCGGGATGTGAAGCGCCCAGATGTGCAGGATGATCACCGCAGCGATCACGAACGGCAGCAGGAAGTGCAGTGAAAAGAACCGGTTGAGCGCGGCGTTATCGGGTGCAAACCCACCCAGCAGCCACTGCTGAAGCGGTTCACCGACCAGCGGAATCGCCGAGAACAGCCCGGTGATGACCTTTGCACCCCAGAAGCTCATCTGGCCCCATGGCAGCACATAACCCATGAATGCGGTCGCCATCATCAACAAGAAGATGGTTACCCCCAAAAGCCAGATCATTTCGCGCGGCGCTTTGTACGACGAATAGAAAAAGCCGCGGAAAATGTGGATATAGACCACAACGAAGAACGCCGAGGCGCCGTTGGCGTGCGCGTAACGCAACATCCAGCCCCAGTTCACATCGCGCATGATGTGTTCGACGCTGTCAAAGGCCACGCCGGCATTGGCGGCATAGTGCATCGCCAGGATGACCCCGGTGACAATCTGCAGCACCAGGCAGAACCCGGCGAGAATGCCGAAGTTCCACGCATAGTTGAGATTGCGCGGTACGGGATATCCAGCGCCGATGGCATTGTAGATGAAACGCGGCAAAGGCAGCTTTTCATCGAGATAGACCATCAAGGGATTTTTTGGCTTGTACTGATTAGCCCAGGGGAAGCTCATGGCCTGTTATCCTCAGCCGATCTTCACGACAGTGTCGGAAGTAAATTCATATGGTGGCACTTCAAGATTCTTGGGTGCCGGACCTTTGCGGATGCGCGCTGCGGTGTCGTAGATCGACCCGTGGCAAGGGCAGAAATATCCGCCAAACTCGCCTTTGACTTCGCCCTGGCCGGCACCAAGCGGAACGCAACCCAGATGGGTGCAAACGCCCATGGTGATCAGCCAGTTGGCTTTGTCTTTTTTGGTGCGCTGTTCCAGCGTTTGCGGATCGCGCAGCGTCTTGGGATCGACCGCATCGGCCGCAGCGATTTCCGCCTTGGTCAGATTGCGCACGAACACCGGTTGTTTGCGCCAGATCGCCTTGATCGCCTGACCGGGCCCGATCGCCGCGATGTCGATTTCGGTCGAGCTTTCCGCAAGCACATCGGCCGACGCGCTCATTTGCGAAACCAGCGGGACCAGCACCGAAACCCCGGCGACACCGCCAAAACTTACTGCGGCGATGTTGATAAAATCACGTCGCCTGACACCATCGTGGGACGCGTCGACATGGGCGTCTGTCGTCCCTTCAGCCTTAAGCAGGTCAGCCATTGATAGTCCTTGCCTGATGCCGACCATGTGCGGCAGCAATGCCGAACGCGCACAGTCGCATGATGCCCCTAATGCTCCCCAGATGGAGTATTCCGCAACGCGGGAATACCCCATTTTTTGCGACGTTCCGACTGTGATGCACCCTTGGGCAATCGCAGCGAGACCCCGACTTTCGGTGGCGTCATAGACACGAATGCGCGGTTTTGCCAACAGCCATTTTGGCCGATGCGCAGACGGTGAGGACAAAGGTGTGGGGATCGCTGGTTGTGCAAACCCGGCCGCGATCAGAAACCGGCACCTGTGGGCCAGCCCGGTGCGGCCAGCCCCATGACTTTGAACAGGGTGCCCATGGCATCGGGCGCGGCCAGTCTGTGCGCGGCGGCGCGAATCGCTTCAGCTTGCGCAGGCGCGGCTTTGCCGAGTGACTGAACTCTCGCGCCCAGTCCCAGCGCGATCAGGAAGGCGCCTTGTTCGATGGTGCCTATCCAGTGTGCACCGGCGTTTTGTGCAATCGCCGGGAATACCGAAAAATCGACATGCGCAGTCAGATCGGACTCGCCCGGGTGCGCAAATGGGTCGACTTTGGTGTGGGCGCGCAGGGCTTGCAGCGAACTGCCGTGGGCTGGCACTGTATAGCCATAATCGATCATCAGTGCCGCACCACCCTGGGCCGCGAGCCGTCGCGCCAAATCGTCGACCACGGCAGCGGCTGCGGGGCAGGTTTCGATGATCGCGCCTTCGGCCGCCGCTGCCAAAGCGGCGGGCACTGCGGCATCCATCGGGCGCGATCCGGCCACGGGGACCAGCCTGTCGCCCGCGTCGCTGCGTTCCAGATCGACCATGCGTTCGCGCCAGCCGGCAGCCGTGCGCACCATCTGGCGCACGGGCAGCGCGTCAAGAAATTCGTTGGCGACGATCAGCAGGGGGCCATTGTCGGGCACGCTGGAGAAATCATCGTGCCAGATGGCGTGGGGCAGCATGCCGCGCTGTATGCTGCGCAAAGCCCTGCTGGCTTCCACCAGATGAATCTGCGGCACAAAACCAAAGCGTTGCGCTGCCCCCAGCGCATCGCGCGCAAGAGTACCTCGCCCCGGACCGAGCTCAACATAGTGGATTGGCCCCGGGCGTCCGGCACGGTCCCACACATCAGCCAACCACAAACCGATCAATTCGCCGAACATCTGGCTGACTTCGGGTGCGGTGATGAAATCGCCCGCGCGGCCGAGCGGATCGCGGCTGTCGTAATAGCGCGCGTTGGATTCGGCCATGAACTGCGCCACGCTGATCGGGCCCGTGGCTGCGATCAGGCGGGCAAACCGCGCTTTGGTATCCACAGGCGGGCTCAGGCGGGCAGCGATTGTACGGTGACTGCCAGTGGCGGACGGGCGAGCGCGCGGATGATCAGCGCAAGCCCGATCGCGATCATCGGCAAGGTCAGCCATTGCCCCATCGACAGCCCGGTGGCATGCGCAAAGTCCTGCAATTGAGCATCGGGCTCGCGGAAAAACTCAACCGTGAAGCGTGCCGCGCCATAACCAGCCGCAAAAAGGCCGACCAGCAGGCCCGGTCGCCAACGTGCGCGGGTGGCCCAGAACAGTGTGATCAGCACGGCACCGAGCACGAGCCCTTCAAGACCTGCCTCGTACAGTTGGCTGGGGTGGCGCGCGACCGGCCCGGCGCCGGGAAACACCATGGCCCAGGGCAGATTGCCATCGACTCTGCGACCCCACAGCTCGCCATTCACGAAATTGGCGCAGCGGCCCAGAAACAGTCCTGCCGGCACGCATGGCGCGATGTAATCGCATACCCGTACGAAATCGAGCCGCCCGCGCCACGACACCCAGGCAATCGCGATTGTCGTGCCGATCAGGCCGCCGTGAAAGCTCATGCCGCCCTGCCAGAGCTTGATCAGGTCTTGTGGATGGGTGAGCAATGCCGTGTTGTAGAACAGCGCATAGCCCAGTCGTCCGCCGAAAATCACGCCGAGCGTGGCATAGAAAAACAGGTCTTCGGCGTGGCGCTGCGCCATGGGCGCGCCAGACAGCCGCAATTCGCGTGACAAGTGCCAATAGGCAAAAATAATGCCCACGAGATATGCCAGTGAGTACCACTTAATCGTAAAAAATCCGAGATCGAGCGCGATTGGCGAAAGTCCCAGATTTTCAAAACGCAGCGGCGCAGGTGTCGTAGCCAAGGATGCCGCAGCGTCACCCAGCGTCGTCAGCAGATGTGGCAAGCCATTGGCGACCAAACTGACTGCACATGGGGTCGTGACCGATAGTGACAGCACGCGGCGAACTCCTTAAACATTTCGAATCGGGACCTTTCGTGAAGGTCCCGGCGGCACACTGGCGCGCGGCCTTCTGGCACAGCGGCGGGATGCTGTGAACGTGCAAAACAAGAATGGGCAGCGCCGTTTCCGCAGGGAAACATCCTGGCGCAAAGCTATGCCCCCCCTTTGGAGATGGTGTCGACGATGAAGACCGAACTCGATCTTGCCCTTTCGCGCGTGATGGACGGTCTGGTCGCCCCCGGCAGCATGTTTGGGCTGACCACGCATCACCAGTTTGACCGTGATCTGCCCATGATCGCTGCGGCGCCGCCCAGTCTGGCACATTATTTTGCCTATTTCTGCGCCATGCACGGCGACAAGGAATTCCTTGTTGATGATGGGGTGCGGCTGAGCTTTGCGCAGACCTATGCCGCTGCGCGCGCGATGGCGGGAGGATTGGTCGCCGGGCACGGCGTCGAACGTGGCACACGCATTGGAATCGCCGCGCGCAATTCGGCCAACTGGGTCGTGGCCTATATGGCCGTGCTGATGTCGGGCGGGGTGGCGGTATTGCTCAATGGCTGGTGGTCCGGCGCGGAGCTTGCCTATGGCATCGATCTGGTCGGATGCAGCATGGTGCTTGCTGATCGCCAGCGCGCCGAGCGGTTGGGTGATCAGGCACATGGCGCCAAAATCGTGCTGATCGCGCACGATTGCGCCCCTGAACAAGGTTTGGCAGCGCTGGTAGCCCATGGCGGCGATGCCAGCGTGGCGTTGCCCGAACTGACCGGCGACGATCTGGCTACCGTGTTGTTCACCTCGGGATCGACGGGGGTCTCAAAGGGGGCTTATTCGGATCACCGCGGGGTCGTGCAGGGCACATTCAACTATGTGGCGCAGACAGTGACGGTGCTGGGGATCATGACCGAACGGGGCGAGGCACCGGCGGCGGACTCGCAGCCTTGTGCGCTGGTCAATGTGCCTTTGTTCCATGTCACTGGCGAAGTGCCGGTGCTGCTCGTGGCTTGCCACGTACTGCTGGGCATGAAGCTGGTGAAGCTGCGCTCCTAGATGTCGTTAAAGGCGCAATAGT
>CAIPWG010000173.1 GCA_903868655.1 uncultured Sphingomonadales bacterium | reverse complement strand
GGGGGATTCTTTCAGCGGCCGTCGACGACATCAGAGTAGCCGAAGCACTGGCTGCTGAATTACTCAAGCGCTGAGCCACAGGATCGAGCGAGGCGGTTATCCGGCTCATCGTCCCGACGCACGGATCGCGCCGGCCATCACATCGGCGCGCAATTCCGCAAACGAAGGCACCCGGAGCCCGGCAGGATCGGCAATGCAATCTATCGCGTCTTCACCATAGCACTGTCCCAGCGCCAGCGTGGTCGGGCGAAGCGGCACCAGCGCACCCTGCCCATTGGCACCAAAGATGCGCACTACCGGCAGGGCGCTGTCGGACGGGTCCTGATCAACCACCATCGCCAGACGGCCGCTACGCAATTGCACAAACGATCCGATCGGATAGACGCCGACCGCCTCGACCAGACGCTCGACGATTTGGGGATCATAGACCCCAACCTTTTCCTGGATCGTGGCCAGGGCGTGCGCCGGGTCCAGCGGAGCCGCATCATATGACCCACTGACCAATTGGTCGAAATCATCGCAGACCGCGGCCATCCGCGCGAGCCGGCCGATGGCATCCCCCACCAACCCCTGTGGATAGCCGGACCCATCAAGCCGTTCGTGATGTTCCAGACAGCCCTTGAGTACCACCGATGGAATGTCGCCCGCCGCACGCAATTGCGTCATGGCCAGCAGAACATGTCCACGGGCCAGATCTTCGGGCAAATTGCGATAATCTGCAACGCCGGCATCGGCCGACACTTGCGCGAGGCCGGTATCCATCAGCAGCCCGACCATCCCCGCAGCGCGGGTTTCATCGGGCGACAATTGCAAGCGGCGCCCGAGCGCCACCATCAGTGCAGACACTGCCAGCGCATGGCGATAAAGATGCACCTGATCGCTTTGGCAGCGCAAAAGCCCGCCAAAGGCATAGATATTGCGCTGGACCGAAGCATAAATGTCATCGACCACGGGTGCGACATCGCTCGCGGCGATATGTTTTCCCAAGCGTGCTTCCAGAAACAGGCGATTAACTGCTTTGCCCATTGATCGCGCCAACCGTTCGGCACGCGCAATTTCCTGCGACAGTTCATCAGCCCGACGCCCTGCTGGCGCAGCACCCGCAGCCATGCGCGAAACGCGAGGCTGCTCGGGCTCTGTACGAGCAGGAAATGCGTCAAACTCTGAGGCCGCAACATCACGCCCGCGCGCCGCATCGATCAGCACCCATTCCACTGCGCTGTCGCGCAAGGCCGCAAGGCGTGCCTCGTCATTGAGCACAAAGCGCGCCTTCCAGAACGGATGGCGAAACCAGTTGCCCTCGAGCCGTTGGATGAACATCCCCAGCTCAACCTGATCGGTGCGAATCCGTTTCAACATTGCGCCAACACCCGAATGGATGAACCTGATTGCCACGCACCGGCTCAACAGCCTTGTACCCCTACGCTCCGAAAATACCCTTATGTTGAACAAGGTGCACGTTCAGACTTCATAAAATGCGCCATCTGTGGCCAGTCCGCACAGCGCCCGCCCAAGGGTTTCGATTTCAGCATCGCTGCGCGCACCGACAAAGACCGAGGCCGACAGGCACAGGCGCGGATTGCGTGTTCCGGGAACCAAAGCGCCAATCGAGACGATTCCCGGAAATGCATAACCGTGATCGACCCCGAAACCACATTGCCGCGCCCGCGCCACTTGCTCGACCCAGGCGGCAAAGGCCAGCGGCCGACGCCAGCGCAATCGCGCAAAACGGCGTTCCATGTCGGCTGGATCGGGTGCCTCGGCGGCAATCAGGGCGCGGCCAATTGACCCACCCCCCACGGGCTGGCGTTGCCCGATCGCCATGTGGATGCGCGTTGCCGCCTCGCTTTCGCCCAAGGCCACCAGCGCCAATCGATCGCCCGCCAGTTGCTGCCATAACCCGCAGGCCGTGTCGTGCGCTTTGGCAAAGCGCGTGATCAGCGGCTGCACGCGCGCCAGCAACCCCGCCATACGGGCGCCGGTCAACAAATCGCCCCCCTGCCACGCGGGTGCCAGTTGATAGATCGTCCCGCCGGGCGCGCGCTCCAGCGCGCCCTCGCCAACCAGGGTGCGCAGCAGATTGAGCCCGCTCGAGGGGCTAAGCCCGGTTTCGCGGCAGACTTGCGACAAAGTCATCGGTCCCTCGCCCGCAATCAGACGAAGAATGGCAAAAGCCTGCGAAACCGAACGAACCGGACCTGTCATCGCATCCTCATATTTTTCACATATCTGAAAATCAATTCCTGATGTTGAAAGGCGCCGTGCGTCGCGATAGGCCTGTGCCAACGGGAATGAGGACAAGACTCGCATGGCCGGTATGCTCGAAGGCAAAGTGGTCGCCATCACCGGCGCAGGACGCGGCATCGGCCGCGAAATCGCGCTGTTGTGTGCGCGTGAAGGCGCAGCCGTAGTGATCAACGATCCGGGTGTGGCCCAGGGCGGCGATGGCGGTGATACCGGTCCCGCAGATACCACGGTGGCCGATATTCGCGCCGCCGGTGGCAGGGCTTTCGCCAATCTGGCCAGCGTCGCCGACCCAGTCGGCGCGACGAGCATCATCGACGATGCAGTGGCGCAATTCGGCCGGATCGACGCGGTGGTCAACAATGCCGGCATCTTGCGCGACACCATCTGGCACAAGATGAGCCATGCCGACTGGCAGGCGGTGATCGATGTCAATCTGACCGGGCCGTTCAATGTGTCCAAAGCTGCCACCCCCTATTTTCGCGAACAGGGTTCGGGCAGTTTCATCCACTTCACGTCGACCAGCGGGCTGATTGGCAATATCGGCCAGGCCAACTATTCGGCTGCCAAACTCGGGCTGGTCGCGCTGTCACAGTCGATCGCGCTCGACATGGCACGGTTTGGCGTGCGGTCGAATTGCATCGCGCCGTTTGCTTGGAGCCGGATGACCGCTTCGATTCCCGCCGAAACTCCCGAGCAGAAGAAGCGCGTCGAACGTATGCAGGCCATGAGCGCGGACAAGATTGCGCCCTTGGTGGCCTTTCTCGCGTCGGACCGCGCCAGCGATGTCAACAACCAGATTTTTGCGGTGCGGCGCAACGAGATCGTGCTGTTTGGCAAACCGCGCCCGGTACGGTCGATGGCGCGTAGCGAAGGCTGGACCGCGCAGACCATCGCCGATGACCTGATCCCGGCTTTTCGCAACGATTTTGCCCGCGCCGATGAAGTCTCGGCGCATGTGTTTCCTTACGACCCGATCTGAACGGACCCGAACATGAGCATCAACCCCGGCATGGACCCGGACGTCTTTGCCCAATTCATTGAACAGCTCGACCGCTATGTGCGCGAACGGCTGGTCCCTGCCGAAGCCGAAGTGCTGGCCAACGATGGCATTCCCGCCACGCTGAAGCAGGAAATGGCCGATATGGGCCTGTTTGGCCTGACCATGCCTGAAGAATTTGGCGGCGCCGGCATGAATGTTTCGCAATATATCGAAACGATCCACACGCTGTCCTATGCGATGCCCGCCTATCGCTCGATCATTTCGATCAACATCGGCATGGTCTGTTCGGCGCTGAAAAATGCGGGCACGGCAGAGCAAAAGGCGCTATGGTTGCCGCGTCTCGCAGCGGGTGACATTGCCGCATTCGGGCTGACCGAGCCCGGTTCGGGATCGGATTCGGCCGGGTTGCAGACCAGCGCGGTGCGAAGCGGCAACGGCTATGTGCTCAACGGTACCAAGCGCTACATCACCAATGCGCCTTATGCCAAGCTGGGCCTGATCATGGCGCGCACATCAAAAGAAAACCTGCCGAAAAACGCGCATGTCTCGGCGTTTCTCGTACCGCTCGACACGCCCGGCGTATCGCGTGGCAAATCGGACCGCAAAATGGGTCAGTCGGGCAGCCACATCGGCGATCTGATTTTTGACAACGTGTTCGTGCCTGGCGATGCACTGCTGGGGGGCGAAGAAGGCAAAGGCTTTGCCACCGCCATGCAAAGCCTCGACAACGGGCGTCTGTCGGTCGGTGCAGCCAGCACCGGCTATGCCAGGCGGATGCTCGATACTGCTACGCGCTATGCGACCGAGCGCAAAGCGTTTGGCGAACCGATTGCCAATTTTCAGCTGATCCAGGCGATGCTGTCAGACAGCTATGCCGAAATCTATGCCGCACAATGCATGATGCGCGATGCCATAGCCAAGGCCGATGGCGGCGCCAAGATCCTGAAAGAAGCCGCCGCGTTCAAGATGTTCGCTTCTGAAATGTGCGGCCGCGTGGCCGACCGCTGCGTGCAAATCCACGGCGGCGCGGGCTATCTTGCGGAATACGAGGCTGAACGTTTTTTCCGCGATGCGCGCATTTATCGCATCTATGAGGGCACCACGCAGATCATGCAGCTGGTGATTGCCAAACAGATGCTGCGCGATTTTGCTGCGGGCTGGATGTAACCCATGTATCCGCTGCTGACCGGATTGAGCGTGATCGAGGCTTCGTCGTTCGTCGCCTCGCCCACCTGCGGGCTTTACCTTGCGCAAATGGGCGCCGAGGTGATCCGTGTCGACCAGATCGGCGGCGGCCCTGATTTTCACCGTTGGCCGATCACGCCCGAGGGCAACTCGCTTTATTGGGAAAATCTCAACCGCTCCAAACGTTCGCTCGCGCTCGATTTGGGCCATGCCGAAGGCCGCGAGCTCTTGCAGGCGCTGGTCCGCGCAACCGGGCAATTCGTCACCAATTTTCCTGCCAAAGGCTTTCTCGCGCATGATACTTTGGCGCAAGGGCGGCCCGATCTGATCACCATACGGGTGATGTGCTGGGCCGATGGATCGCCCGCGCTCGATTACACGGTCAACAACGCTGTAGGCTATCCGATGATGACCGGTGACGGACCCGATCCGGTCAACCATGTCCTGCCCGGATGGGATCTTCTGACCGGCGCTTATGCCGCCTTTGCCTTGCTGGCCGCACTGCGCCACCGCGATGCGACAGGCGCTGGCGGGGAAGTGCGCCTGCCCTTGTCCGATGTCGCGATCGGTACGGTCGCCAATCTGGGCAGTCTGGCCGAAGTAACGACCACAGGCGCAGACCGGCCCCGGCTGGGCAATACCGTGTTCGGCCTGTTCGGGCGTGATTTTCTGACCCGCGATGGCGTGCGCACGATGATCGTCGTAGTCACGCATCGGCAATGGGCCAATTTGATTGCAGCGCTCGGATTGGGCGAAGCCATCGCCGCAATTGAAACCGCGCGCGGCGTAGGCTTCGCCACCGACGATGGCCTGCGCTATACCCACCGCGATGCGCTGTTTCCCGTCTTCGAAGCCGCGATCGGCGCGCGCGATCATGCCGATCTGTCGGCAGCGTTCGATGCGGGCGGCATCGTCCATTCAGCTTACCGTTCGATGCACGACGCTGTCGCCGATCCCGCACTGGTGGCCAACAACCCGATCTTTGGCGCAGCGACGAACCCGAGCGGTGCGGTCTATCCCGCGGCAGGCGCGTTTGCGACATTGCCCGGGATCCATCGGGAAGCCCCCCGCCCCGCGCCGCGTAACGGCGAACACAGCGAAAGGGTGCTGTCCGAACGCCTGGGCCTTGCTTCGGGCACCATCGCCCATTTGATCGATTCTGGAATTGTAGGAACCGCACAATGACTCAACTGCGCCGCGCCGCCATCGTTTCCCCGCTTCGCACCGCTGTCGGCAAGTTTGGCGGGGCGTTGGCCCCGCTTACGGCCGGCGATCTGGGCGCGGTCATCCTGAAGGCGCTGGTTGAACGCAGCGGCATCGATCCAGCGCGCGTGGACGATGTCATTTTTGCGCAAGGCTATGGCAATGGTGAAGCACCTGCCATCGGTCACTGGTCGTGGCTGGCCGCAGGGCTGCCGCTCGAAGTGCCCGGTTATCAGGTCGACCGGCGTTGCGGCTCGGGCCTTCAGGCGGTGGTGAATGCCGCGATGATGGTTCAAACCGGTGCGGCCGATGTGGTCGTTGCAGGCGGTGTGGAATCGATGTCAAACGTCGAACATTATTCGACCGACATCCGCAAAGGCGTGCGCGCGGGCAATCTGGTGCTGCACGACCGCCTGACGCGCGGGCGGCTGATGTCGCAACCGGTCGAACGGTTTGGCGTGATTTCGGGCATGATCGAAACCGCTGAAAATCTGGCGCGCGATTACGGCATCACCCGAGAAGCCGCCGATGCTTATGCCGCGCGCAGCCACCAGCGCGCGACGCAAGCGTGGGCCCAAAGTCTATTCGCCGACGAACTCGTGCCCGTGTCCGTGGCACAGAAAAAGGGCGAAGCAATCGTGTTCGATCACGACGAAGGCTATCGCCCGGATGCGACCCCCGAAACGCTCGGCAAATTGAAAGCTCTGGAGGCCCGGACCATCCCCGGCGCAATCGTGACCGCAGGCAATGCCAGCCAACAGAATGACGCCGCAGCCGCTTGCCTGATCGTGGCCGAAGACAAGCTGGAAGAACTGGGGCTGGAACCCATCGCCTGGTTCCATTCATGGGCCGCCGCAGGCTGCGATCCGGCGCGCATGGGGATCGGGCCGGTGCCCGCTGTCGAACGCCTGTTTGCACGCACCGGCCTCGGCTGGGATGATATCGATCTGGTCGAATTGAACGAGGCGTTTGCCCCGCAAGTGCTCGCGGTGCTCAAAGGCTGGGGCTGGAGCGATGATGACAGCCGCCATGATATTCTGAACGTCAATGGCTCGGGCATTTCGCTGGGCCACCCGATTGGCGCGACCGGCGGCCGCATTCTGGCCAACCTGACCCGCGAACTGGTGCGCCGTGATGCGCGCTACGGCCTCGAAACGATGTGCATTGGCGGTGGCCAGGGCATTGCCGCTGTGTTTGAACGCGCATGATCGCCGCGCTCAATGCTGCGCGCGCTTATCTTGGCGCAGCGCGCGAAGCGTTGGCTGCCCGGCTGGCAATGCACCCGATCGATCAACAGCAGCGTGCCGCGCATGGCTTTGCGTGGATCGCGACAAGTGTGGCCGCACTCGAGGCTGTGACCGATTGGCGCGCGGTGAATGGTGATGGCAACCCTGCTGATGCGATAGTGGCCAAGCTGGCATTTGCCGAAACGCTGGCGCAAATGCTCGGCGGGCTGCCGATGGGGCAAAACGAATTTGTGCGACCGGCCGATCTGGGCCTGACCAATGCGGCGCACGACTTGGCCGTAGCAGTGGCTGGCTGGGTGGAGCATGATTGGGCCCAGTCCCGCGCTGATCTCGCCAGCCTGCTCGCCGAAGGGTGCTGGCCGAGTGAAAGCTTTCACGATGCCGAGCTGGATACGATCCGCGATCAGTTTCGCCGGTTCACCGATGCCGAAATCCTGCCACACGCACACAAATGGCATCTGGCCAATGCGCTGATCCCTGATGAAACGGTGCAGGCGATGGCCGATCTGGGTACTTTCGGCGTGTGCATCCCCGAAGAATTCGGCGGGCTTGGCCTGGACAAGCTGGTCATGTGCGTCATTACCGAGGAACTGTCGCGCGGCTGGATCGGCGCGGGATCACTGGGCACGCGATCTGAAATCGCGGGCGAACTGATCGTACTCGGCGGCACGGAGGCACAAAAAGCCGATTGGTTGCCGCGGATTGCCAGCGGCGAAGTGCTGCCCACCGCCGTCTTTACCGAACCCGACACCGGATCGGATCTGGGATCGTTGCAAACCCGCGCAAGGCTGCACGATGGACAATGGGTCATTTCCGGGGCCAAGACCTGGATCACCCATGCCAGTCGATCGGACATGATGACCCTGCTGGCGCGCACCCTGCCCGATGAAAAGGGCTATGGCGGATTGTCGATGCTGCTGGTGCCCAAACCACGCGGCACCGAGGCTGATCCGTTCCCCGCAACAGGCATGACCGGCAGCGAAATCGAAGTGCTCGGTTATCGCGGGATGCGCGAATACGCCTTGCAGTTTGATAGCCTGACCGCCCCGGCCGAAGCTCTTCTCGGCGGCGAGCAGGGTCAGGGTTTCAAGCAATTGATGCGTACTTTCGAAGGTGCACGCATCCAGACCGCCGCGCGTGCGGTGGGTGTGGCACGCCGTGCACTGGAACTGGGGCTGACTTATGCCACGGGGCGCAAACAGTTTGGCCAGGCAATCGTGCATTTCCCGCGGGTGGCGGACAAGCTGGCGATGAGCCTGGTCGATCTCGTGATGGCGCGCGAGCTGACATATGCCGCCGCGCGCGCCAAAGTCACCGGCAAACGCTGCGACATCGAAGCGGGCATGGCCAAACTCCATGCCGCGCGCACCGCGTGGAGCAATGCCGATGCCGCTTTGCAGATCCACGGTGGCAACGGCTATGCGCTGGAATACGAAATCAGCCGCGTGCTGTGCGACGCGCGCATTCTCAACATCTTTGAAGGTGCGGCGGAAATTCAGGCGCAAGTGATCGCGCGTGGATTGCTGGCCACCCGCAACTGATGGGCATATGGGACGCCTGGATTGGCCGCAGCGAGGCCCGCGCCGATCGCGTGGATGCGGGTTTGGTCGCTCGCTGGTGCGCCACACTCGATCGCCCGCTGCCCCAGAATGACCAAGTCCCCCAAGGGTTGCATTGGTGCCTTGGCCTGCCCGATGCGCCGACCACTGCATTGGGGGCAGACGGCCATCCCTTGCGCGACGACAGCGCCACGGGATTTTTGCCACCGGTCCCGCTGCCCCGTCGCATGTGGGCAGCCAGCGCGGTGCAGTTTCACGCCCCGCTCACGTGGGGCAGCGCGGTTGTGCGGCATTCAAGGATTGCCTCCATCACGGAAAAGCATGGCAGCAGCGGCTCGTTGGTGTTTGTCGACATCACCCACGAAACTTGCATGGGCGATACTGTTTGCGTGTCTGAAACACAAACCGTGGTCTATCGCGCAGCAGCCGATGCGACGGCGACGGCGACACCGCCCCCGCTCGGCCCTGACCGATTTGATGCCGATGCATGGACTGCGGTGCACAGTGTTGATCCGACCCCGCCCATGCTGTTCCGCTATTCGGCGCTGACGTTCAACAGCCATCGTATCCATTACGATCTGCCCTATGCGACCACACACGAAGGGTATCGCGGGTTGGTCGTGCACGGTCCGCTGATTGCAAGCATGCTGCTCGACCTCGCGCGCCGCCAATTGGGTGACAATCGGCTGCGGTCTTTCCGGTTTCG
>CAIPWG010000172.1 GCA_903868655.1 uncultured Sphingomonadales bacterium | reverse complement strand
TATACCGTGTGGGGCGAAGTCGAAAGCGGCATGGAACATATCGACGCGCTGCCCAAGGGCGAGCCGCCGGCAAAGCCTGGCGTGATCAACAAGGCCAGCGTTGTCGCGGCCTGAGTTCACGCGGTAACTTGAAATGGAAACGGGCTGGATTGGCAACAATTCCGCCCGGTTTGTATCAGACGGGAATGAAGTCTTCGGTCAGTATGGCGACGAGCCGTTCGATACCAATCGTGGCGACTGTCGAGAACGTGTCTGAAATCGCGTAAGGCAGCACGATCACATCGCCAAACCGCATGGCTCCGCAGGTATAGACCACATTCGGCACATAGCCTTCGCGTTCGGTTTCTTCGGGTTGCACCAGCGGCACGCGCGATCGTCCGATCACGTGCGACGGATCGTGCTTGTCGAGCAGGATCGCGCCGATCGCATAGTGACGTACCGGGCCGACGCCGTGGGTGAACACCAGCCAGCCTTCGTCGAGTTCGATCGGTGAGCCGCAATTGCCGATCTGGACGAATTCCCACGGATATTCGGGTTTGATCAGGGGTGTGCCCAGGCTCCAATCGTGCAGATTGTCCGAAGTGATCAGGTGCAGGTTTTCGTTATCGTAACGCGCAATCATCGCATAGCGCCCGTCGATCTTGCGCGGGAACAGCGCCATGCCTTTGTTGCGGGCGGCAGCACCTTTCAACGGGCTTAGCCGGAACGAGACAAAATCCTGTGTTTCGAGCAGTTCAGACCGGATCGCGCGGCCATTGTATGCGGTATAGGTCGCATAATAGGTCGTCTGTCCACCGTCTTCGAACGCGACAAAGCGCGCATCTTCGATACCGTTGGATTGCGCTTCGGTAATCGGGAAGATCACCCGTTCGGCCAATGCGCTGTCGGCGCCGAAAGCTATATCGACCCTGTCTCCTACGCGAGCAGTCACCACCGGCAGTGCGGACAATTGTCCGGGCTGATCGACTTCTATCGTGCCGTCGGCGGTGATGATGCCGCAACGGAATGTCAGCGATGACACATGGCCTTCGCCCACCGCGCGCAGTGACAACACAAAGCGCAAGGCGCCTGTGGGCACATCGGTCTGATCGGGGTGCGGCACGATGCTGGGGTTGAACAGGGCTGCGGCTTCAAAGCTGTATTCGTGAAGGAAATAAGCGCCGATCAATTGGCGCTGATCGTCAGAAAAAGCGGCGTGGTGCGCAAACGCCGGGTCCATTTCGGCGGCGCGCCTGGCGAACACTTCGGGCAGATTGCGGTGGCGATCGTCGAATTTTTCCAGTGTTGTCGCCAGCAATTGCGCCACTGCTTCTGCATCGAGCGACAGCAGCCGATCGACGATGTGATTGGCGCGCACTTTGTCGACCGGATTGTAATCGCGCGGTTCCAGCGCCGGGCGAAACGGGCGCACGACAACGCGCGAAGGATCTGGGCGCAAATGCAACGCTTGGCGGTTGAAGAATGTGGGTGTGGACATGTTATCCCTGCGGGCTTGGGGAAAGGGCGAAGCGGCGCATGTCGGCCCATGCAATCAGGTAACTCAGTACGGATTCGGCGCCGCGGTTTTCGTTGGCGCGATCGGGGTGAAGACCATCGCGACAGCTGCCATCGCCCGGATCGGCCAGAGCCACCCCCAGGTCATTGGCGCCACCAAACCAGGCATAAGCGCGGTCCGCTTCGATCTGCCAAACGGGTCCCGGTTCGACTGCCATGGCGGCCAGGCAGGCAGCAATCGTTGCGGGGGCTTCGACCGGTTGCTGGTCAAACGCCACCGGGGCCTGGCGCAGGCCGTTCAGAAAACCGTCGGTGCCAACCGGGCGGAAATGGCCCGCAGGCGTTGTCTGGTGTTCGATCAACCACACCAATGTGCGCAAGCCGCCATCGATCAGGTGACGCAGGCCGAGCGCGGTGCCGGTTTCGATCAGTGCCTCGCACATGCGCGCGTTGTCATAGCTCAGCCGCAGTTCGAACCAGATCCAGTCGGAATTTTCACAAACCTCGAGCTGGCGATGGAGCTGCGCGGCCAAGACCAGCCGCACGCGGGCGGCTTCGCGGTGTTCGGGATGCGCGCGGCAATAGCCATCGAGCCCGAGCAGCGTAAATGCCCAGGCGCGCGGCGAACTGAAGGATTCAACCGGGGCCAGAGCAGCACTGAACAAAGCAGCGGCCCATTGTGCCAGCAATGGGTCTTCGGCCCAATCGGCGCAGATACCCAGCGCCCATAGTGTACGCCCGTGGCTGTCTTCGGACCCGGCGGGTTCCAGCCAGCGGCGGTCATATCCCATGAAATTGCGAAACCGCTGGCTATCGGGGTTCCACGCGTGCTGGACAAAGGCGGCAAAACGCGGTGCGATCGCGCGCGCGGTCGCCAGTTCTGGCCCAGCGCCAATTTTGCAGCACAGCAACAGCGCGCGGGCATTGTCGTCGACGCAATAGCCGTGATGGCGGTCCGGCACGCCATGCACCGCGTGCTGAAATATTCCCGTATCGTCGCACATGGCCGTAAAATGGCCGAGCGGCATCATTGCACAAAAATCGTCACCGTGCCGCGGCCGCTGTGCAAAATCGTCTCAGTGCTTGCCTTTCGGGTCACGCACGGCGTTTTTGAACTGGGCGTTATCGTTTGGGGCGAGCGCCACGGGTGCTTTGGATTTTGCTGCTGCTTTGGGCTTACGCTCTTCGCGGCTGCTGCGCTTTTGTGACTTGGCCATAATGGGTGTCCTGTTCGCGGCGTGGCTGAAGTGGCAGCCAGGGACTCGTCAACCACGATTGGTCAGAGTCCAAATAGTCTCGCGATACGCTCGGTGTACCACGGTGATGGCCGCGGGCCGCATCAATTCGGAGGAGGGGTGGGTCAGAAGGGCCCTTGCCCGCCTTTATTCAGCCCAACCGATCTTCGTCGGTATAAATATCAAAGCGGGTCAGCGTAACCGGGCCAAACGTCGTGGTCAGTGCGGCATCGGCAGCATCACGTCCGCGTGCCATCAGGATGCGGCCGCGCCGTGGGTAATTGTGGCGGGCATCGAATACATACCAGCGGCCATCGAGCCAGACTTCGAACCACGCCGAAAAGTCCATGGTCCCGACCAGCGTGGGCAGATCCATGTCGCCCATATACCCTGTGCAATACCGCGCCGGTATGTTCATGCAGCGGCACAGTGTGATCGCCAGATGCGCGTAATCGCGGCACACCCCGACCTTTTCATGAAAAACGTCCCACGCTGTCTTGGTGGGGCGCGCCGCCATGTAATCAAACCGGATATGGTTGTGCACCCAGCCGACGATGGCCTGCACCAGCGACCAGCCCTGTTCCACTTGGCCGAACAGATCCCAAGCGGCCTCGGTCAGGCGATCGGTTTCGCAGTAGCGGCTCGCGAGCAGAAACTGCAAGGTGTCGTCGGGCAAGTTGGCAAGTGCGGTCTGGCGTGCGTCGGAAACGACCAGATCAGGCTCGAACGGGTCTTCGATAACAAAACCGCACGAAATCGTAATTCCGCCCGCAGGCATCGTTAGCCGGGTACAAATATTGCCGAAGTTGTCGACATAATCGTACAGCGGTACGTCTGGCGTGGTGAAAATCCGCTGTGCGGTGCGCAAGTCCTTGTTGCGCGAAGGGTGAACCGACAGTTTGGCAAGCATCGGTACGGCCTGGCCAGCGCCAAACCCGATATCGTATCCAGCGCGTATCAGCATGGCGGAACCTTTGATCGAGGCAAAAAAGCGCGTCCGTACCGCCTCCAAGTCGATACTACACCCCGGTCATGGGATCAGGCAACCGTGACCGGCAACCCTCTTTGGAGGCATCCAACGGCAAAGTCCCGACACTGGGGGGCTTTAGAGGCCCGCCTTCATCATCCAGTCGTGGAACAGCCGGACCGGGCGCGATTGCAACGCACGCGGGCGGCAGACGAACCAGTAGCTGTAGGGGCTGTCGACATCGATGTCATAGACCCGCGCCAGCCGCGAATCGTGGCTCCGGGTGAAATGGTCATCGTGCATGATCGCGATACCCAACCCTTGGGCTGCGGCTTCGAGGATCAATTGGCCCGAATCGAAATGGTCGATCGCCGCAGGTTCCAGATTTTCCAGATGGAGCGTGCGTTTCCATGCCTCAAAGCTCATTGGCAGTTCGTTGTGCACGAGGAACGTCTGTTTCGACAGCTTGTGGATGTCAGGCCTTTCGCCGAGCCCGGCCGCCAGTTCCTTGTTGGCGATCGCGTGGACCCGGTTGTGATCGAGCCGCACCGCGTGCAGCGCGGCATCGGGACCTTCGGACAAGATGATCGCGGCATCCAGCGTATCGCCGAGCTTGGTTTCGGCAGCGTGGCCGCTGTCGATGTCGATATGCAATTGCGGATGCAGCCGGCGCAGATCGCCAAGCCGGGGGAACAGTCGCTGGCTGCCAAACAGTGGCAAGACCCCCAGCCGCAGGCGCATGCCTTTGCCGGTATCGATCAGGCGATCGATACGGTCGGCCATTTCATCGATCAAAGGCGCGACAGCGTCGTACAGCGCCTGGCCTTCGTCGGTCAGTTTCAACGCCTGATGTTTGCGCTCAAACAGCGGTTTGCTGACGAATTCCTCCAGCGAACCCAATCGGCGTGACAAGGCCGAGGGGCTCAAGGCGAGTTCGGCCGCCGCGGTCTTGGCCGATCCGGCGCGAACGACGCGGATGAAAGCTTCGAGCGATCGCAAGGGAGGCAGGCGGCGGATCATGGTCGCTGGTTCATTCCCCGTGGTGGTCGATGGTGGCGGGCGCATGCAACCGTAGCCGGGTCAGGCGCCGCTCGTCCCCATCGGTAACTTCAATCCGCCAGCCGCTGTCATGATCGAGAATGCGCCCTACCGGCGGCACTTCTCCGGCCAGAACCACAGCCAGCCCACCCAGCGTATCGACGTCCTCGTCGACGATGGCAAGCCGGGGGTCCACCCTTTTTCCGACTTCTTCGAGTTCGGCGCGGGCATCGACATCCCAGATGCCGGGACTGACCCGGTGGATCATGTCAACCGGCGCATCGTCGTGTTCGTCTTCGATTTCGCCCACGATTTCTTCGACCAGGTCTTCGAACGTGATGATCCCGTCAGTGCCCGAATACTCGTCGATCACGATCGCCAGATGCGTGCGGCTGGCGCGCATGTCGCCCAACACATCGAGCGCGCCGCGCGCCTGGGGCACAAACAGTGGTTGGCGCATCAGGCCCGACCACTCCTGGGGGGCGACCCCATCACCCAGCGCCATTTGCGCAACGATCGGAAACAGGTCTTTCACATGGACCATGCCGACCACTTCATCGAGCGATTCGCCGTAGATCGGCAAACGGCTGTGGCCGTGTTCGGCAAAAGCCGCGACCAGTTCTGCAAAGCTGGCGCCTGCCGGAACCGCCACGATCTGTCCGCGAGGGATCGCCACGTCGTCGGCGTCGTGTTCGCTGAAATGCAGCAAATTGCGCAGCATCTGGCGTTCAAGTGGAACCAGGTCACCTTTGGTGTCGGTGGCCGTTCCGAGATCGCCCTCGTGCTCTTCGATCGCTTCTTCGATCTGCGCGCGCAGCGACTGGTCATGGTCGCTGCCACGAAACAGAGCCTTGACCATGCGCCAAAGCGCGGGACTACTGTCGCCTTCGCCCGAACGGTTTTCACCGCCGGACCCGTTGCCCTCGGGCACTTGCTCGGTCTCCTTCAACAAGGCGATGTCTGAAACCGCCCCCACCTGTCATGCATATGGGTCGGCGATACCCAATAGTGCAAGCGCCTTCCGCTCCAGCGCTTCCATTTCCTCGGCATCGGCCTCGCCGGTTTCGTGATCATAGCCCGCCAGATGCAGCAGGCCGTGGATGATCAGATGACTGGTATGGGTTTCCGGGGTGATCGCTTTGTCTGCGGCTTCGCGCGTACACACTCCGTGCGCCAGGATCAGATCGCCCAGCATGGCCGGCGCCCCGGCAGCGCCCGCCGCGCGCAGGACTTCATCGCGCGACAGCATCGGAAATGACAGGACATTGGTTGGCTTGTCCTTGGCCCGCCATTGCAGATTGAGCGCCTGGACTTCGTCATCGTCGGCCATGACCACGCTGACCAACATCGTATCATGCGCCAATTCGGGCGCCACGGTGGCGGCGGCTTGCGCGGCTGCGGCTGCCAGCGTTTCCCAGTCGGTGGCATCGCCCCACACCGGATCGATGTCGATATCGAGGCTGGGGGCTGCGCTCACGCCGGATCCTCTCCTTCTTTGCCTTCGTAGGCTTCGACAATGCGGCCGACAATCGGATGGCGGACGACATCACCGGTGCCGAACCGCACGGTGCCGATGCCATCTACGCCTTCCAGCCGGCGCACTGCATCGGCCAGTCCGCTTGCGGCAACCCCGCCGGGCAAATCGACCTGACGGGGGTCGCCACAGACCACCATGCGACTGTTCTGGCCAAACCGGGTGAGAAACATCTTCATCTGCCCGGGCGTGGTGTTCTGCGCTTCGTCAAGGATCACAAAGGCATCGGCCAACGTGCGGCCGCGCATGAACGCGATCGGTGCCACTTCGATTTCGCCCGAGGCCATGCGGCGTTCGACCTGTTCGGGGGGCATGCAATCGTAAAGCGCATCGTAGAGCGGGCGCAGATAAGGATCGACTTTTTCCTTCATGTCGCCAGGCAGGAACCCCAGCCGTTCACCGGCTTCAACTGCCGGTCGCGACAGGATCAGCCGCTGGACCGATCCGCTCATCAGTTGCGACACCGCTTGCGCCACTGCGAGATAAGTCTTGCCCGTGCCTGCGGGCCCCAGCGCAAAAATCACATCATCGCGCACGAGTGCACGCATGTAATCGATCTGCACTTTCGATCGCGGGGCGATGGTTTTAAGCCGGGTGCGGATCAGGATCGGCGGTGCGGCCATCGGCGCGCCGGTGATGATGCCATCGAGCGTGGGCTCGTTGGACATTGCGATCAGCGAGTCGACAGTTCCGGCATCGACTTCCTGGCCCGACAGGATGCGCTGGTACATGCCGCGCAGCACATCGCGTGCGCGCGCCACGGTGTCTTCGGGGCCTTCGACCAGGGCTTTGTTGCCGCGTGCCGAAATATACACGCCGAGGCGGTTTTCGATCTGCACAAGATTGGTATCAAACTGGCCGAACAGCGCGCCGAGCACGGTTTGTTCGTCGAATTCGATTTCGATGCGGGCACGGCGATGGTGTTCGCCGCGATGGGCGCCCTCGTGCACGGCGCCATAATGGCCGGTGGGTTCGCCACGGGAATCGCGAGGCGCCATGGTTGTGGCGCGGGGAAATTTACGGGCCATGCGTCTCCCTTGGGTTTGGTACGCACAGATTATGCCCGGATGTGGCAGGCGCAAGACAGCCGGCGATTTAATTCGGTGGACCGGGTGCGATTTGCACAGCCTCTTGGCGCAAACGCCACAGTGCGCCGGCCGGCCGTGGGCACGTCGATCAGCTTACCCGTCGGCCAGCCAGTGAATTGGGGCCCGCTTCGATCAGGTCGACTTCAACCAGATCGCCAAGGTTTGCCGTGTCCGAAAAATGCACCGATTGCAGCCACGGTGATTTGCCGAGCCATTGACCCGGCTGACGGCCAGGTCGTTCGACCAGCACTGTGCACCGTCGGCCGACCGTCGCCAGATTGAACGCCAACTGATCGCGGTTGATATGCGCCTGGAGCCGTTGCAGCCGATCATCCATCACATCGGCTGCGATCTGGCCGGCCATGCCAGCCGCCGGTGTGCCCGGGCGCGCCGAGTATTTGAAGCTGAATGCCTGAGCATAACCAACGACATCGATCAAAGACAACGTTTCGGCAAATTCGGCCTCGGTCTCACCGGGAAAGCCGACGATGAAATCGCCGGAGATGGCGATATCCGGGCGGCCTGCGCGAACCCGTTCGATCAGCCGCACATAACTGTCGGCGGTATGGCTGCGGTTCATCGCCTTGAGCACGCGGTCGCTGCCGGATTGGACTGGCAAATGCAAAAATGGCATCAATTTGGCATTTTCGCTGTGCGCGGCGATCAGCGCATCATCCATGTCGGCGGGGTGGCTGGTCGTATAGCGGATGCGCGCCAGATCGTGGATCTTTGCAAGGTTGTGCGCCAGGCCTGCCAATCCGACCGCCCGGCCTGCTGTGTCATGGCCGGTCCAGGCGTTGACGTTTTGACCCAGTAGCGTGATCTCGCGCGCGCCGCCATCGACCAGCGCCTTGGCCTCGTCGATCAAATCGGCAAACGGGCGCGAGATTTCGGCGCCCCGCGTATAGGGCACCACGCAATATGTGCAGAACTTGTCGCATCCTTCCTGAATGGTCAGGAACGCCGAAGGACCCGATTTGCGGCGCTGGGGCAGGGCTGCAAACTTGGCTTCGGCCGGCATTTCGGTTTCGGTTTCGCGCCCGCCAGCAGCCGCTGCCGCCACCATTTCGGGCAGGCGGTGATACGACTGCGGCCCGACCACTACCCGCACCGAGGGCGCACGCGCCATGATTTCGGCGCCTTCGGCTTGCGCTACACAGCCGGCGACCGCGATGAGCGGGGTCGTGCCATCATCGCGGCGCAAGCGGCCAATATCGGAATAGACCTTTTCAGTCGCGCGTTCACGGATGTGGCAGGTGTTGAGCACGACGAGATCGGCGCCGTCGCTATCATCGGCGGCATGCATGCCTTGCGCGGTCAACAGTTCGGCCATGCGTTCGCCATCGTAGACGTTCATCTGGCAGCCGAAGCTTTTGACATGGAATGTGCGAGGAGGTGTGGAAGACGTCATAAGCGGCGCGCCTTACGCCAGAATCACCGTCTGCGAAAGTGTCACGCTGGCTTGTCGGCCGGGGGGACATAGCCGATCTGACCGACTGCATGCGCAAATGGCCGCAGCGGTTTGCCCAGCCGTGCCTCAAGCGCGGGGACGATCCGCGCACGGGCTTCGGCCGCGATGGCTTTGCGTCCGGTGAAGTCGCGCGGGTCAAACGGTTCGAGAAAAAACACTTCCAGTTTGAACGTTCCGCGGCGTGACAGCACGCGCTTGGCATTTTCAACGCCCGGTTCTGTGCCGATCCAGCCGATCCATTCGCCGATATCAGCACCGTAATCGAGTGCCACTGGCTGGACCAGCACGCCTGGTGGCGGGGGTTCGAGCACGCGCAGCATCGATGTTTTGAACGGCAGCAGCGAATGGCCGTCGGTGGTGGTGCCCTCGGGAAAAACCGTAACCGCCCAATTGTCGGCCAGCGCCTCGCGCAAGCGGTTGATCTGATCGGCGACGCCCAGCCGGTCTTCCCGGCTGACAAACACGGTACGGTTGATCCGCGCCAGCCAACCTACCAGCGGGGCTACGCCCAATTCCGCTTTCGCCACAAAAGCCGTGCCGCTGGCGCCACCCAGCGCCAGAATGTCGATCCATGACAAATGGTTGGCAATGTAGAACACATCGCGTTTCAGCGGCACACCATGAACGCGCAATCGTACGCCGCACAGCCGGCAGGCGACACGCAGAAACAGTCTGGGGAAAGGTGACCCGTAATGCACGGTGCGATAGGCGTAGTGCAGCGGCACACAGATGAGCAGCGCCAGCGTCAGGCCGATGGCGCGCAGCACCAGCCGCATCCAGCCTGCCCAAGTCACCGGTTCGCCACGTTCTGGCCCGGTCTTGCGGGGTTTGCGTTCAGGCGTCACGGTCAAGTTTGACCCCATACAATTCCATCCGGTGGTCGACCAGCCGATACCCCAGCTTCTCCGCAATCTGGCGTTGCAGCGATTCCAGTTCCGGGTCGACGAATTCGATCACTTTGCCGGTTTCGACATCGATCAAATGATCATGATGTGCCTCTGGCGTGGCTTCATAACGTGCGCGACCGTCGCCAAAGTCATGGCGGTCAAGAATTCCGGCCTCTTCGAACAGGCGCACGGTGCGATAGACCGTGGCGATGGAAATGCGCGGATCGCGCGCGGCAGCGCGTTCGTGCAGCTTCTCCACATCGGGATGGTCTTCGCTTTCCGACAGGACCTGGGCGATCACCCGGCGTTGTTCGGTAATGCGCAGACCCCGTTCGGCGCAAAGGGCTTCGATATCGATGGGCTGGTGCACGTGTGTTCCGAAATGTCGACTTCGAGGCCAATGATAGGCTGTCGGGCCAAGACTGCAACCGTGCGTTCCATTCAGCCGCAAAAAGCCCGCCGGACCGTGATGGTTTGCACCATCGGGTCGAGCGGGCTTTTGCCGTGGGTCAGGCGACCGTGATCAGTTGGCCGCTGTGGCGCGTCCGCGCTTCGGCGCAGGCTTGCGACCAAGGCCAATCTTTTTTGCCAGTTCGCGGCGCTTTTCGGCGTAAGCCGGCGCGACCATCGGATAGTCGGCGGGCAGGTTCCAGCGCGCGCGATACTGTTCCGGGGTCAAATTGTAGCGGGTTGCCAGATGCCGCTTGAGCATCTTCAACTTCTTGCCGTCTTCGAGGCAAACGATGTGATCGTTCTTAACCGAAGCGCGGATCGAAACCGCTGGTTCAGGGGTCGGTTCAGCCTGCGGTTCCGAAGGCTTCAGGCCGGCAAGCGCGTTATAAACATTGCTGATCAACGTCGCCAGGTCGCCAACGGCAACGCTGTTGTTGCTGACATGTGCAGCGACGATATCAGAGGTGAGTGTAATCAGCGTTTCACGCAGATCATTTTCAATTTCAGACATTGCGAACCGACCTTCTTTTCGAGAATACGTTTTTTGCATTGGCCAAATGATTGTGTCTTGTGGCCTTTTCGCCGACCTGAAAGATCGACTCAAATACTCTTAATTTTATAGCAAGAGTTGTTGCGTGTTTAACCAGTTACATCAACATTCTGCAACCAAAAACTCATGAAAATTTCAATTTGAACGAATTTTCCAAAGCACTCAATCGAGTGCCAGCTCCTGGGTAATGGCGTCAATCCGATCGCCATTCAATCCGCGATAATACCGGGGTCTTATTCCTACCGGTTGGAAACCATGTGCAGCATACAGGATGCCTGCCGGATTGTTGCGGCGCATTTCCAGAAACAGTCTTTTCTTTCCCCGGCTACGCGCATTTTCAATAAAATCTCGCAACAATGCGTGGCCTAATCCCTGCCTGCGTGCTTCGGGAGCGATCGCAAACAACAACAATTCTTCTTCGTCCAGAATTCCGCGCGCCAAATAAAATCCGACTGCGGGTTCATCTTCCCTGATCAGCATCGAACCGTCGCGTGCTATCAAGCCGTAATGTGTACCGGCAAGTAACAGCGCGTCGCTGACCTGTCGGCGATTCCATGCCTCGCCGTATTCGGCGGGAAAGGCGGATGTCATGACATCCATAATACGATCGACATCGTCGAGCGGATGCATAACGCTCAGCTCAGCCAGGCAGGCGTGCATCGGGTGCACGGCCATAAAGCGGGGCTGATGACGCATGCCATGCCGCCGTGTTAAGCAAATGGAACGCCCTTGCATCGGGGCGCAAAGGTATCGCGCGCGCGCCCGTGTGTGCAGCAACAGCGCTGGCCTGGCTGCCCGCGACAACTGCGGCTTGCGACCGAGCAAAGACGACGTCGGGGGATAACGACAGAACGGGGGTAAGCGCAGGTCCGGATTGCGGATAGGCCGCAAAAAACCATTCCCCGTGACCGCCGGTCATGACCACGTCGACAATACCTGTGTCGACATCTGCCCGGGCCATCGCCGCAACCAGATCGAGGCAGCCATATCCGCCAACCGGTGCCCCCCAGGCGATCCCAAGCGCCCGTGCTGCGGCAATTCCGACACGAATCCCGGTAAAGCTGCCGGGGCCGAGATTGACCATGATCCGCCTTGCGCGTCCACGATCGGGTAGATCCGAGATCATCGGGATCAGTCGCTCGGCATGTCCGCGCCCCAGTTCGACGCACGTTCCCGCCAGCAGCGCGCCTTGTTCGAACAGCGCAACCGAACAGGCTTCGGTGGCGCTGTCGATGACGAGCAGGCGGCTCATCGGGCCTGCCGATCAGGCAAGGCGGTTGAATACTGCAAAATCGGGGCGCGGACTGCGGTCGAACAGCGTGGCGGGATCGCCATACCCGAGTGTCGAAATGAAATTGGTGCGTATACGCGGGGTGTCGGCAAAAAACGCAGCATCGACGGCGGCGGCATCAAAGCCCGACATTGGCCCGGTATCGAGACCCAACGCGAGCGCAGCCAGGATGAAATAGGCACCTTGCAGCGACGAATTGCGAAATGCCGAAGCTTCGCGTGCGGGTTCGCTGCCGGCAAACCAGCTTTTGGCATCGGCATGCGGAAACAGCCAAGGTAGCTGTTCGTGAAAATCGAGATCCATGCCGATAATCGCGGTGACCGGGGCCTGCCGGATCTTGTCGGGATTGGTTCCACCAGCGGTGGCTGCCAATTTGTCTTTGGCGTCCTGGCTGACACACCACACGATTCGCGCAGGTAACTGGTTGGCCGAAGTTGGCCCCATTTTGAGCAGATCCCAGATGGCGACCAGTTGGTCCTGGCTTACCGGTTTGTCGACATAGCCGTTGTAGGTGCGCGCATGACGAAACAACTGATCCAATGCGGCGTCGGAAAGAGGTTCGGTCATGGCCGGTATAATCCTGTCTTCTGGCATAAGTGATATCAGGCTGCGCGCACTTCGTTCACTTCGGGAACGTAGTGTTTGAGCAGCGATTCGATGCCGTGCTTCAGCGTGGCGGTCGAAGAAGGGCAGCCGGCGCACGCGCCTTGCATCCGCAGATAGACCACGCCATCGCGAAATCCGCGATAGATAATATCGCCGCCATCGTTGGCGACAGCCGGGCGCACGCGGGTTTCGATCAATTCCTTGATCTGCTCGATGATGTCGACATCGGCAGGATCATCGGCAAGTGCATCGTCGTCCTCGGGCGGAACCGCAAAATCAGCGACTCCTGCTGCAAACAACGGTGTTTGCGTGACGAAATGATCGAGCATGATCGCCAGCACTTGCGGCTTGGCATCGCTCCACGCGGCACCTGGCGCGATTGTTACGGAAATGAATTCGCGACCGAACAGAACCCCGGTCACATCGCCCAACGCAAACAGCGCTTCGGCCAAAGGTGAGACGACAGCGTCCTCGCTCGATGTGAATTCGCGTGTGCCAGTGGCCATCACGATTTCACCGGGAAGGAATTTCAGTGTCGCCGGGTTGGGCGTGGTTTCGGTTTCTATGAACATTCATCGCATTTAGGTGCGGCAGGCCAAGGGTCAAGGGCTGGAGCGGGGCAAGATCGGGTTAATGGGGCAACTGGACTGACCCATTGTGCAATTTTCTGGATGTAACCGTTTGCTGTCTGGCGGGTTTGCAACGCAATGCTTATGCGGTTGCGCATGAAACAGACCTTTTCGCGAATCGCACCCGCCCTCGTTCTCGCTTCGTTTTGTGCGCCGATGGCGGCGCTGGCGGCGCCCGAGCCTGCTGCAGCACCCGCCCCGATCATCAAATTGCCCCTGCAACCGGTCGTTGGCGGCGAATATCGCAGCTGTACGGCGAAAACGGCGTCAGGCCTCGGCTACACCGTGCTGCGCGATGCGACCGGGCCGCGCCCGGGCAAGACCGATTTCGTGTTGATTGGCTATATCGGATACCTGCCCGGCACGGGTGCGGTGTTCGATCAGAACCAGGGCACACCGCTCAGCCTCGATAGCGTGATCCCGGGCTTTGCCGAGGGCTTGCAATTGATGGCGCGCGGCAGCGTCTACCGGCTCTGTGTGCCCGCCGCGCTGGGTTATGGTGCAAAGGGTGCAGGTGATGCGATCCCGGCCAACAGCGATCTGGTGTTCCAGATCGAACTGATCGATTCCAAGACTGCCGCCGAAGTTGCCGCGATGCGCAAGGCGCAAGAGGCCGCGGAGGCTGCGCCGCAGGCTGCTGCACCACAGCCATCGGCGCATTGATCGGATAACCGCTGCGGGGCGCGGCACGCGTCCTGCCCCGAAAGGGCGGGACCCGCGCCTTGGCCCAAAGCGGCATCGCTATTCATTGGTCCTTCATTCTTGGGCTGGTTATAACGCGAGCCATGGTGTCTTCACGTCTGCCCCTCGGGCGTTTCGGGTTTGTCGTTTCTCTGCTGAT
>CAIPWG010000171.1 GCA_903868655.1 uncultured Sphingomonadales bacterium | reverse complement strand
GGCAAAGGGTGGCGCCAGCAAGGCGCCATCGCATTGGTCATCGCGCAAACTGCCGATAATCCGCGCCGCATAACCCGGATCATTTTCATCGATGATATGCGACACCAGTTGGGCGCCGCTGCTTGCCGCAGCAATCGTCGCGCCCAATTCAAGCGTCCAGCCAAAAAACGAATAAGCCTCCCGGTCGAAATGCGAGGCATGGATGAGGCCGATCCGCATGGTCTGGCGGCCTGCCAGATTGCGGGCCTGCAAGTTGACCCGATAGCCCAGCGTCGAAACCGCATGCATGACTTTGGCACGCACTTCGTCACGCACATTGGGCTGATTGTTCAGAACACGAGACACGGTTGCGCGTGCCACACCCGCCAATTTTGCCACGTCGTCGATTGTCGGTTTCACAAGCGTGTACCTAAGCGAAAGGCTGATAACAGGATAGTCTCAATCTTGGAGCCGAAGGCCGGGGACAATATCGGGAAAGTACCCGTTGTGCCCCCTGCAACGATCCGGATTGGCGCCGGCGGTCTGATCATGCGGCGTCATCGCTTGCCATACGGCCGCGCAGTCGGTCCGGTTGCAAATGCTTTGTGTGGCCATGGCGCATTTTGCTGCGCGCATTTGACCCAATTGTATGGATTTCCGGTGTATTTCCTTCTGTGATGCACAGGACTGGCTGAATCCGTTGCAAAATGGAAGCGCTTCCTGAAAATTTGAAAGCGCTTCCATTTTTTATTTGAGAGCGCTTTCAATCGAGTCTAGGGGGTGGAAGAGGATTGATTCGCCCGCAACGTGGCGACCATGGGGAGGGTGTGATGATCGCGCAGCGTTCGCGTCAGTTGCTGATGCGAGGACTTAGTGTCCTGGCGCTGGTGGTGCCTGTTGCAGCCTTTGCCGATGCACCGGCCAAGCCTTTGTCCGATCAGTCGGCGCGGATCGCCCAACTGCTTTCACACATGAGTCTTGAGCACAAAGCTGCGCAGATCATTCAGCCCGACATTTCGGCGATCACGCCCGAAGACATGGGCAAATACCGCTTTGGTTCATACCTTGATGGCGGCAACAGTGCGCCAGGCGGTGTGATCACCGCACCGCCGTCTGCTTGGCTGGCGCTCGGCGATGCCATGTGGGCGGCATCATCGGCGCCGCTGCCCGATGGCGAAGTGGTTGTGCCAACGCTGTGGGCGGTTGATGCCGTGCACGGGCACAATCATCTGGGTTCCGCCACGATCTTTCCGCATAATATCGGCCTTGGTGCAGCAGGTGATGCCGCGCTCGTGCGACGCATTGGCGAAGCAACTGCGACCGAAATTGCTGCAACCGGTATTGACTGGACGTTCGCGCCCACGCTGGCCGTGGCGCAGGATGTGCGCTGGGGTCGGACGTATGAATCGTTCGGCAAGGATCCGGCGCTGGTGTCGCGACTGGGTGCCGCGATGGTCGAAGGCTTGCAGGGCAAGCCGGGTACGTCGTCGTTTCTCGATCAGCGGCATGTGCTGGCGACGATCAAGCATTTCATGGGTGATGGCGGCACCGCCGGCAAGGACGAGGGTGATACGCGCGGTGATCTCGACCAGCTGATCGCGACCCATATCCCGCCCTACGTCGCCACCATTGCGGCCGGCGGGCAAACTCTGATGGCGTCGTTTTCGAGCATCAATGGCGAGAAAATGCACGGCAACAAGGCGTTGCTGACCGGGCTGCTGCGCGACAAGCTTGGCTTTGACGGGTTGGTGGTGGGTGACTGGAACGCGCATGGCCAATTGCCGGGGTGCACCAATGGCGATTGCCCGCAGGCGCTTTTGGCCGGGCTGGATATCTATATGGCACCCAGCGACTGGCACGCGCTGTATGACTCGCTGCTGCGCGAGGTGCGCGCCGGTACTATTCCGATGGCGCGATTGGACGAAGCCGTCGGCCGGGTGTTGCGGGTCAAACTGCGCTATGGTCTGTTTGACAAGCCGCGCGTGGCACAGCGTGAATTGTCGGGCCAATGGGCGCTGCTCGGCTCGCCCGAGCACCGTGCGATTTCGCGTGAGGCTGTGCGCAAATCGTTGGTGCTGCTCAAGAACGATGGCGTTCTGCCATTGCGGTCTTCGGCGCGTATTCTGGTGGCGGGTGCAGCCGCGGATTCAGTCGCGCGCCAGGCGGGTGGCTGGACAATCAATTGGCAGGGTGGGCCAGAGTTCACCAATGCCGATTTTCCCGGTGCGACATCGATTTACGCAGGCCTTGCCGCCGCAGCGCATGCCGGCGGTGGCGAGGCGATCCTTTCGCCTGACGGCAGTTTTCGGGATAAACCCGATGCGGCGGTCGTGGTCTTCGGCGAAAAACCCTATGCAGAATATGTCGGGGATGTTCCCGACCTGGCGTTTCGCGATGAAGAAGGCCTGTCATTGATCCGCAAGCTGCGGGGCGCTGGTGTTCCTACCGTGGCGGTGTTTCTGTCGGGACGGCCCTTGTGGATGGGCCGTGAAATCGCGGCAGCCGACGCGTTTGTGGCGGCCTGGTTGCCGGGCAGCGAAGGAGCAGGCGTTGCCGATGTACTGGTCGGCGATGCCCGGGCCAGTGCCGCGCGTGATTTCACCGGCAAGCTGACGTTTGCCTGGCCTGCTGCGTGTGCGCCGGATTCAGCTGCGCTTTTTGCGGTGGGTGAGGGCGGTTCGTATGCTCATCCCCTGCCGGTGCGCGCAGGTGATCAGCAATGCGATCGGTTGTTGCCTGACCCCGCCGGGGAAACGGTACTATTCGACCGCTTTCTGCGCCAGGGCGTGATTACCAACATCACCGATGCAGTTGGTTCGCGCGATTTGCCGCGTTTTACAGGCGTCAGCACGGGCGGCAGTTTCCAGTCAGTCGCCTATGGCGTGGCGGCGCAGGAAGACGCGCGCCGGGCGATCTGGACCAAGCGCGCCGACCTGGCGGTGACATGGCCGGTTGGCAAGCAACTCACTTTGCAAGGCGCGGTACGCCTGCGATTTATGGTACCTGCCGTGCCCGCTGGCAAAGTCACGATGACCGCCGATTGCGCCGATTGTCATGTGTCGGTCGATCTGACCCCCATGCTGACGCGCGCCGCAGGGCGCGGCTGGCAGACGGTGCAGATACCTGCTGCCTGTCTGGCAACGAAACCGTTCAACGGCCTGCATCTGCAATCGCAAGCGACGGTTGAAATCGATGTCACCACGATCTCGCTGATGCCCAAAGCCGCACAGAGCGGCTGCGAAGGACCTTTTTGAAAGCTTTCCCCGGCGTGTGCGCCGCGTTTTGCCGATCACCGTGTTTTACAAAACTGAATGAAAAACTGGAGGGATAGATGAGAATAGAATTCATGAGTGCAGTCTCGGTCTTGGGGCTGTCCACCGCACTGCTGGCGACGCCGAACGTGGCGGTTGCACAAGCCGCGCAACCGGCCGCCGCTGCCACTGAAGCGCCCGATGCCGGCAATGCGATTGTCGTGACCGGATTGCGCAAGTCGCTCGCCGATTCCGCCAGCATCAAGTTCAACGCACAGGGCGTGGTCGACGCGATCACCTCGGAAGACATCGGCAAGCTGCCCGATACCAACCTGGCGGAATCGGTCCAGCGTATTCCCGGCGTCAGCATCGATCGCACCAACAACGAAGGTTCGCGCGTGACGGTGCGCGGCTTCGGCCCCGAATTCAATATGGTCACACTCAACGGCCGCTCGATGCCGGGCAGCGGCACCGGCGGTACGCGGGCGTTCGACTTTGCCAACATTTCGGCAGACGGCGTATCGGGTATCGATGTCTACAAGACCGGCCGCGCAGACGTTCC
>CAIPWG010000170.1 GCA_903868655.1 uncultured Sphingomonadales bacterium | reverse complement strand
TTTGATTTTGCAGGGCACCTGCCGTTCCACTGGCCCGCCACGTGCCGCGATGATGCCCCGCCCGCCTGGCCGGTTGGCGCCGGCGGCGGCTATGGCACGACCCCGCGTGTGCCCGCACTGGTACTCACCTGCGCAGCGCCCGCGCCTGTTGCGACTACCGTGCTGTTTCAGCGCGCGCTGGGCTCCGATATCATGGTCACCGTGCGCGGCACCGAGGCTGATGCCCCGCAAGCCTTGCCCGCGTTGGTCGGCAACGACGGTGCGGGCATCGTCAATGTTTCAACGTTCGATGCGCATGCGCAAGAAGACGGACGGCGAATCGAATGGCGCAAGCCAGGTCTGGTCAGCTTTGCGTTGCCTCGGGCCATACCCGCAAAAGGCCACACGCTGGTCATCGAATACCAGGCGGATCCGCAACAACCCGGCGAAATCCGCGTTTCTGCGGAATGCGCAAGTTGCCGCAACGGCGTAGCGATCCCGGCCACCCCACCGCGCGAATCGCTGCGGATTGCGTTGTCGTGCCTTGGCACCACCCCCATCACCGGCGTGCGGTTCACCG
Organism: uncultured Sphingomonadales bacterium; assembly: GCA_903868655.1. Classification (GTDB taxonomy): domain Bacteria; phylum Pseudomonadota; class Alphaproteobacteria; order Sphingomonadales; family Sphingomonadaceae; genus Novosphingobium. The sequence goes on along the minus strand of CAIPWG010000170.1, from coordinate 3,921 downwards.
CACCCGGCAAAGCGGTTCTACGGCTGGTTTCCGCCACCGTGGGCCCCGCCCGTTCCACCGACCAATGTTCAATTCCAAAGTAAAACAAGCACCGTCAAGCAGGAGAGAGTCATGAGGACCAAGCATCTTCTGGGTTATGCATCGAGCTTCGGCATCGCCGTTGCCAGCATGGCCTTTACACCCGCCGCATTCGCGCAAACCGCGCCCGCAACAGCAACACCCGCGCCGGACAAGAAGGACGAGATTATCGTCACTGCCGAGCGCAAGGAGCAATCGCTGCAAAAATACGGCGGCACCGCGATCGTCATGACCGGCAAGATGCTGGCTGAAACCGGTGTGCAGAACATCACCGACCTCGAAGGGCGCATCCCCGGGCTCGACATTCTGCCCAACAACAACAACATCGAAGTCTATATTCGCGGCGTCGGTTCGAGCAACAACACCGAACTGGGCGACCCGGCTGCCGGTTTCCACTATGACGGCGTCTATATCCCGCGCCCCGCCGGCTTTGGTTCGAACTTCTTCGATATCGACCGGGTGGAAGTAAACATCGGCCCCCAAGGCACGCTGCGCGGCCGCAACGCCACCGCAGGTACGATCAACGTCATCCCCTGGCACCCGGGGCTGAACGTGTTTGACGGCTATGCTGAAGCAGGCATCGGCAACTACGGCCAAAAATCGATCGAAGGCGCCGTGAACATTCCCGTGACCGACAATCTGGCGGTTCGCGTGGCCGGTGCGCATACCGAACACGATACCTATACGCACAACCTCGGACCGGTGACCGGGCTGCGCGGGCCGGAATGGGAAAACAACTTCGCGGGCCGTCTGCAGGTGCTCTACAAGCCCAGCGAACAGTTCGACATGCTGCTCAGCTACGACAACACAGTCGAAGCCGGCGGTGGCACGATCGGCACCAACCTCGCCGTAGCCGAAGGCAACAATGTCAGCCTTTCTGGCCTGAACTTGCGCGATGTCTATCTTTACCCGACCGATCCGCACCTGCACACCGCGCACAGCGGTGAAAAGGGCGAATTCAACTACCACGCCGAAGCGTTCAACATCCAGTTCATCGCCAGCCATCGCCACCTGTTCAGCGACTTTGTCGGTTCGCCTCCGGGGATGCTGGCCTATTCGGGTGGCCTTGCGCAAGTAAACGCGGGCGATTCAGCGGGTGATCTGTCGAAGGATTGGTCGCATTACGAAACGCAGGGGATGTCGAATTCCGATACACAGGAACTGCGCTTCACTGCGAAAAAGGGCGCACGTTTCGAATGGACGCTGGGCGGTTTCCACTTCAACGAAAGCCAAGCTTCGTTCCTGGGTAGCACCGCCACCCAGAATGCCTATTTCCAGGGCATTGAATTCAATACACGCACGCAAAGCCAATCATGGGCAGGCTATACCGACAACACGTTCCATGTGAACAGCAAGTTGGCCCTGACCGGCGGTATCCGCTATACCGACGACGCCAAGCAGCGCACCGGGGTTGCCGCGCGGTATCTGCTGGCGCTGGGCGCTGGCGATTACAACTGCTGCATGGGCCCGATCCTTGGATCGCCCGGGTTCCAGTTCGCAGGGCTTGGCCGCACCAATTATACTCTGCCCAACGCCAATCTGCCGGGTTCCGCACAGGCGCAGCAGGCACTGGATTTCTACCTGAACGGGATCAAGTCATTCGGCGTCTACGACACCGTTCCGACCATTTTTCCGGGCGGCGTGCTGCCAACAGTCCCAACCGGGCCATGCGTACCGAACCCGCAGGCCTCGTACTTGCAATGCGCGGCCAACGGGAAATACACGTACGCCACGATCGATGCGACCGAGTTCTTCCAGCAGGGTGCCAGTGATCATTATCACTTCATCGACTGGCGTGCGCGCGCGCAGTACGACATCGATCCCGATCACATGGTCTATGGTCTGGTCGCCACGGGCAACAAGGCGGGCGGTTTCAACGACAACTTCGGCACCGGCGGGATTGCCCCGACGTACAAGCCCGAACGCGTGACCAACTTCGAAATCGGCACCAAGAACCGCTTCACCCTGTTTGGCGAGCCGGCCAAACTGAACGTCAGCGCGTTCTACGAAGATTACCATGATCAGGTGCTGAGCTCGTTGCTGTCGATCGCATCTGCTGCGAAACTGGCCTCTGTCGGCGGCCAGGCGATCACGTTCCCGTCGAACTTCGCGCCGGGCGCGATCATCGTCAATTACAACTACAACGCCGCCAATTCGACCATCGCCGGTGCCCAGTTCGACGGCGGCATCACGATCCCCGAGGCAAAGCTGAATATCAACTTCACCGGCTTGTGGTTGCCTGAAGCGAAAGTCACCGGTTCGCAAACGATCGAGGATTTCCGTTTCCAGAGTGACATCAGCCCCAACGATGCGGGTTTCCGCTCGATCCAGGGCAAGCGCCTGCCGCGCACGCCGCGCTTGCAATTGAACGTGCAGATGTCGCAAAAGTTCGAAACCATTGTGGGTGCGTTCGACTATGTGGTTGCGCCGGGTTACCGGTCGGGCACGTATGCGACGATCTTCAACGGTCAGGACTATGCCTATAGTGCGTGCCAGGCTGGCGGCTCGGTAACCGACGTCAACGGTGCGTCGGTGGCAGGTTGCAGCATCACCTCGACCTATCGCGGGCGGCTGAACGATTCGATCAAGGGCTATTTCACGCTCGACATGGGTGGCGGTTTCACCAACCACAACGGCCGCCTGCGGATCGAAGGCTATGTCAACAACCTGTTGTACAAGAACATGGTGACTGGCATCCTGATCAGCCAGACCGGTGGTACTGTGGCGTTCTTGCCGCGTCCGACCACATACGGCGTCCGCGCCCGTATCCGGTTCTGATCGATCTGAAAGAGAGGACGATACACATGCGCACATTCCGATTTCTGATCGGGCTAGGCGCGGCGGTTTGCGGCGGTCTTTCACAGACCGCCGCAGCCCAGCAGGCCCAGCCCGCAGCCGACGGCTGGAAACTGGTGTTTTCGGACGAATTTGACGGCCCCGCGCTCGATCCCGCGAAATGGCACGCTTATCAGGATTGCTGGGGCGGCGGGAACCTTGAACGCCAATGTTATACGCGCCGCGCAGACAATATCGCGGTCACCGACGGTCGGCTCGATCTGACCGCACATTTTGAAAACGCGACCGGCCCGTCGCTATCCGAAGACTTGCGCAGCCCCGGTGTCGAACCGCCGCCTGCAACCAAGCCGTTCACTTCGGGCAAAGTATCGACCAAGGGCACGTTCACGCTGACTTACGGTCGGATCGACGTGCGCGCCAAGCTGCCCACCGGGCAAGGCGTGTGGCCCGCGATCTGGCTGCTACCCGAAAAAGACCTCTACGGCCCCTGGCCCGGCTCGGGCGAAATAGACATCATGGAGGCTGTTAATCTGGGCGTGAAATGCGGCAGCTGCATCGGCGGTGTCGAAACCCAGGTTTACGGCACGCTCCACTATGGCAGCAACATGCATCACTATCAGGGGCTGAGCCAGCAAAAGGCCTTTGCCTTGCCGAAGGGCACCGAGGGTGATTGGCATACATATCGGATCGATTGGAGCCCCGGCGAGATCGTTTGGTATGTCGATGGCAAGGATTACAGCCATATCAAACTGCACAACTGGCGCGATGCGATGCAAAAGACCGTGCCAGCCCCGGCAGTGGGCAACGCACCGTTCGATCGTCCGTTCTATCTGATACTCAACCTCGCCATCGGCGGCCAATGGCCCGAAAGCCATGATCAGGGCGGCGTAATGCTGGCGGATTATCCCAAAGCGATGAGCGTCGACTGGGTGCATATCTACCAATGCGACCGCGCCTCGGGTTGCAATTGAACAAGCCACTTTCCCGCCCGGGTTGAAACGAAACGCCCGGGCGGGCATAGGCTTTACCCTATGCACGATATTCGAC
>CAIPWG010000169.1 GCA_903868655.1 uncultured Sphingomonadales bacterium | reverse complement strand
CGGATTCATGCGCGAACAGGTATGCATCTATATGTGTCCCTGGCCGCGCATCCAGTCGGCGATGCTTGATGAAAAATCGTTGCTGGTGACGTACAAGCATTGGCGCGGCGAACCGCGTGGGTCGCTCAAGTCAGCGCAGCGACAGCGCGATCCCGGGGCGGAGCGTTTGGGGGATTGCGTCGATTGCCTCCAATGTCAGGCAGTATGCCCCACCGGGATCGACATTCGCGAGGGCGCGCAGATTGGTTGCATCACCTGCGGGCTGTGCATTGATGCCTGTGACAATGCGATGGCACAAATCGGGCGTCCGCGCGGGCTGATCGACTATTGCACGCTGGAAGATGCCACGCGCGAGGCCAAGGGGCAGGCCGATACACCCGTGTTGAAAACCATCCTGCGCCCCCGCACCCTGATATACTTCGGCATATGGGGCGCGGTGGGTGTGGCGCTGCTGTTCATGCTCGATACGCGCACGCGGCTGACCCTGTCGGTCGCGAAAGATCGCAATCCCGACTATGTCCAACTGTCAGGCGGCGCCGTGCGCAACGGGTTTACCGTCAAGCTGCGCAATATGGAGGATCGGCCCCGCGCCGTAACGCTGACCACCAGCGGGATTGCGGGTGTGCGGATGTTTACCGACGACATGGACGCCCATGCTGCGCGCCGGACTTTGGCACTGGTGGTGCCCGCCGACACGACCTTGCCCTTGCGACTATACGTGCTTGGCCAAAAAGGCACGAAACCGGGCGCAGTTTTGTTCCAGCTCAAAGCAACCGATCGCGAAGGCGGGCAGGATCAGCGGCAGACGACATTTTCCACCACACAAGGAAACGGCCAATGACCCGGCAGAGCGCCTTGCCCCCTTTCGTCGCGGCCCCTGCCATGCGTCGGTTTACCGGATGGCACATGCTGGTGATCCTGCTGGCGTTTTTCGGCGTGGTGATCGCGGTCAACCTTGTCATGGCGCGACTGGCGCTGTCGACGTTCAGCGGCGAAGTGGTCGCCAATTCCTACGTCGCCAGTCAGCATTTCAATGGCTGGCTGGACAAGGCCAAGGCGGAAAGTGCGCTGGGCTGGAAGGCGCCGATGGCGCTGGCGGACGACAGGCTGACCGTGGCGATGATCGACAATCGCGGCAACCCGCTTGCTGGTGCACAACTGAGCGGTGAAGCCACCCACCCGCTGGGCGCGACTACCGATCTGCGGCTTCGCTTCGTGGAAAATCGGCCCGGGGTCTATTCCGCCCGATTGCCGGCTGGTCGCTGGCAAATTCGCATGATGGCGCGCGCCGATGGCCACGAATGGCATCATCTGGCTGAAGTGACCAGCGGTGCGGCGCAATGACCAGCGCTGTTGCACCTTGCCATCCTGACGGCGTGGCCGCCACGGAACTTGCGCGCACAGTGCTCGTTGTGCCGACGATGCATTGTGCCGGGTGCATGGCCAAAGTCGAACGTGTGTTGGGTCGTATCGCAGGCGTTGCCTCGGCGCGGGTCAATCTGACTGCGCGGCACGTGGTTGTGGCGCATGATACCGGGGTGACCGTGCCCGATCTGGTGGCGACTTTGGCCCAGGCCGGATTTGATGCACAACCGCGGTCTGACTTGGCAGAGCCGGTTTCGGCGGTGCGACCGTTGCTGGCGCCGCTCGCGGTTGCGGCCTTTGCCTGCATGAATGTCATGCTGCTGTCGGTATCGGTCTGGTCGGGGGCGGATGGCGCGACGCGCACGCTGTTTCACTGGTTGTCGGCAGCAATTGGTGTTCCCGCGATCGTGTTTGCCGGACGACCGTTCTTTGCCTCGGCGTGGGGCGCGGTGCGGCGGTTGACGACGAATATGGATGTGCCGATTGCGATCGGGGTGATCCTGGCGACCGCGTTGTCGCTCCATGAAACCGTGACCGATGGCAAAGAGGCGTGGTTTGACGGCACGCTGATGCTGCTGCTGTTTCTGCTGTCGGGCCGCGCCCTTGATGCGATGATGCGCGATCGCGCACGGGCCGGTGTTGATGCATTGCTGCGCCAGGCACCAGGCGGTGCCCTGGTGGTGGATGACCATGGCGCAATCGGCTGGGTGGCCGCACCAGACCTTGCGCCAGGCATGGTCATGCGTGTCGGTCTGGGCGAACGCGTCGCCGCCGACGGAACGATTTTGTGCGGTACCAGCCGGTTTGACCATGCGCTGCTGACTGGCGAAAGCGCGCCGGTCGCTCGCCAGATCGGCGACCCGGTGTTGGCAGGTACGCTCAATCTGGAGGCTCCGGTCGATGTTATGGTGACGGCCAGTGGTGCCGATACTACGCTGTCTGAAATCGCGCGGTTGATGACGTGTGCCGGTCAGGTTCGATCACGCTATGTGCGGATCGCAGACCGCGCGTCGCGGCTCTATGCACCAGCGGTGCACACGCTGGCGCTGGCAGCTTTTGTCGGGTGGATGCTGGCCGGTGCAGGGCCTTATCAATCGCTGGTGATTGCGATTTCAGTGCTGATCATCACGTGTCCTTGCGCGCTCGGGCTGGCGGTGCCGGTGGCGCAGGTTGTGGCAACCGGGGCGCTGATGCGAAGCGGGATACTCGTCAAGGATGGGGCTGCGCTCGAACGGCTGAGTGAGGTCGATCACGCGCTGATCGACAAGACCGGCACGCTGACATTCGGACGGCCCATGCCCGATGCGGCCTGTCTTGCGGCATTGGGACAGGACGACGCGGCGGTCGCGCTGGCGCTGGCCAGTCACAGCCGGCACCCCTTGTCGCAATCCTTGGCTCGTGCGCTGGCGCAGCAGGGGGCGCGTGCTGTGGCCTTGACCGGTGTATCAGAAGCGGCCGGGCGAGGAGTTGCGGGGCAATGGGGCCGCTTGACGGTCAGCCTTGGCCGACCTGCGGGTGACGAAGGCATGGCTGCCGCGTTGGCAATACCCGGGCGTCCGGTGCGGATTCTCCGCTTTGACGATGGCCTGCGTCCCGATTGGGCCGAGGCGCTGGCAAGCTTGCGCGCACAGCGAATTGATTGCGCGATCCTGTCTGGTGACAGTGCGGCGGCCGTGGACGAAGCGGCGCGTATGACCGGGCTGCCCGCGCGGGCCGCTGCCAGTCCGGCCGAAAAAATGGCGGCGATTGCCAAGTTGCAGCTCGCCGGTGCGAAAGTGCTGATGGTGGGCGATGGCTTGAATGATGGCCCGGCGCTGGCGGCTGCCCATGCATCAATGGCGCCCGGCACGGCCAGCGATGTTGGCCGGCAAGCTGCCGATCTGGTGTTCACCGGTGAATCGCTGCTGGCCCTGCCGCGCGCCATCCGCGTTGCGCGTGCGACAATGCGCGCGGTGCGGCAGAATTTTGTCATGGCGATCGGCTACAATCTGTTGGCAGTACCACTGGCCATGGCCGGATTGGTCACGCCTTTGGTTGCGGCCGTGGCGATGAGCACATCGTCGTTGCTGGTGATCGGCAACTCGCTGCGTCTGGCCGGGGCACCGCGATGACGTCGCTCGCGCTCTTGATCCCGATTGCCCTGTTCATGGGATTGCTTGGGCTTGTCGCATTTTTCTGGGCGTTGCGGCGGGGCCAGTTCAGCGATCTCGATGGCGCCGCTGCGCGTATCCTGATCGAAGAAGATGACAATCGGGACGGGCTGTGAACGCGCAACGGGCCTGGGTCGCGGGCGTGCCTGCGTTGATCGCACTGGCCCAGATGACGGCACCCATGCCCGGGCCTGGCGCATTCATGATCGTTGCGATTTGCGGTGAAAATGGCGGTCGCGCAGTGCCCATTCGCCTGCCTGGCAAGGACAATCCGCCAGCGGGCGTGCCATGTTGCAAAATGTGCGATAGCGCCATGCGCAAGCGCGGCGCAGGCCTTGACCGTTGTGACGGAGAGGATGAACCCGATGCAGCCTGAACGCTTTGCCGACTGGACCTATTATCCCGAACTGCTGGCCCGGCCGGTTCCGCGCTATACCAGTTATCCCACTGCGGCCGAATTCGGCGACGACAATCTCGAAGATGTCCAGCACGCCGCGCTAAAGGCGTTGCGCGGGGATATCTCGTTGTATTTGCACATCCCCTTTTGCCACGAGATTTGCTGGTATTGCGGATGCAACACGGGCTCTGCCAACCGGACCGAGCGCGTCGCATCGTATCTCGATGCGCTCCACGCTGAAATCGTGGCGGTTTCGCGCCTGCTTCATCCTTCTGTGCGGGTGTCGCGCATCGCCTTTGGCGGGGGCAGTCCCAATGCAATCCAGCCGCATGATCTGGTGCGACTGGTCGACGCGCTGCTGGTCAATTTCCGCGTGCCCTGGCCGGTGTTTTCGATTGAACTGGATCCGCGGAGCCTGACCTCGACGTGGCTCACCGCCATTCGCGGCATCGGTATCATCAAGGCGAGCCTGGGCGTGCAGACGTTCGATCCCAAGGTTCAGGCGGCCATCGGTCGTGTGCAACCGCGCGATGACATTGCGCGCGCCGTCGACGGTTTGCGCAAAGGCGGGGTTGAATCGATCAATTTCGATCTGATGTACGGCTTGCCGTTTCAGACCGAGACGATGCTGGCAGATACGCTGGATCACGCCACCGTGCTGGGCGCCGACCGGATTGCGCTGTTCGGTTATGCCCATGTGCCGCACATGATCGCGCGCCAGCGGCGGATCGATGCCAGCGAATTGCCCGATCAGCGCACGCGGTTCGCCATGGCGG
>CAIPWG010000168.1 GCA_903868655.1 uncultured Sphingomonadales bacterium | reverse complement strand
CTACACAGGCGAAGACACTCTTTCCCTACACGACGCTTTCCGATCTCTGAACGCGGGGCCGCAGCATCCGTCGACCCACGGCGTGCTGCACATCCTTGCCCACAACAATAACGCGGTTGCCCATGACTGTATATGGGCATCAGCGAATAAATTCGGACAAGGTTAGGGTGATTGCACCCGTGAATCCCCGGATTATCGTGCTTATGCGGACCCTTGCGAAAGCCTGTTCGGCGGACTCCCGCTCCGCCATTTTGCCTGTGTCGGTCACTGGCGCCATGCAGTCGGTACGCTGGTGGGGGCGTCGTTTCTTACTTACACACGAATATTGATCAGGGTCGCGGCAACGGCTCGTTCAGCCGCAGCAATTGCTCCCGCCAGATAGCCGGGCTCGGACGGGCTGGTTTCGCTTCCGCCAAGGGTCAGACGGTCCGCCCACGAGCCCAACACCCAAGGGGCTGTCCGTGGCACGACGTGACCTGCACTAACCCTGTCCAGGGCTGTGGCAGTCAAGCTGTCCGCCGCCCAGTCTTTGTAATGGGTCGCGCGGGGCGCAAGGGCCATGGGGCCATAAATTCTTGCAAGTTGTGCAAGGCACGCGCGAGTGAGCGGTTCGTTTCCGTGGTTGGCACGCTGGTCAGCAGAAATTCCCAAAAATCCAAACAGGGCCGATTGGCCGGATGCCGTCGAAGCATCATGGATTTCGGCCAGGGGCCCTACAAGGCTTTGGGCCGTGCCCGAAAGTCCGGCCGCATGCCAGAAGGGTTGATCATAGATGGCGATGAATTTCGCGCTTGGAGCCATCCATGTTGGCGTTTCGCGCCACAGTTTCCTGATTTCAGCGTCCTGCGGCGGATCAAAGGTTACCGTCGCCTCGAGCAGCCGGGGCGGCATCGCCGCGATCACGGCACACGCTTTATGCACCCGCGACACATCGTTATGATCCGCGATGGTCAGATCGATGCCATTTTCGCATAGTTTCAGCTCTGAAACGCGGTAACCTCGCAAGATCTTCTCCGCCGGAAGATCGCGCAGCAATGCTTGCACAAGCGCAGCGGTTCCACCGACCAGCCGCATCGATGGCGGTTCGACAAAGCGGCTTTGATACCGCTGTGGCGCTTCGCGGGACATCCTTTCAAACACGACGTCGCCAGCGCTGGCTTGACGAAATGCAGCAAGCCCCAGTTCGTCGACCACCGCCCCGATCGCCGGTTGCGCTTCAGGCCAGAACCACGACGGGCCGAGATCGAACCCGTCAAGGGCAGGGGCGCCAGTCGCGTCAATCGTCAGGATACGCCCACCCACGCGTTCTCTGGCTTCGTACAGAACAAATTCAATGCCCGCCTTGTGCAGCAAACGCGCGGCGTAGAGACCGGCCAGGCCGCCGCCGACGATAGCAACCTGTTTATTTGCCAAGAAAATTATCCTGAAAAAGACGGGGGATGGTCGATGCTGCCAAATGTCATGCCAGCCGGCTCACATCGTGCAGACGTCGTTATGGAGCAATGGCGCCGACTTGAACCAGACGCGCGCACCAGTTTCGCCAATGTGTGCGTGCAAGGGCACACCGGCGGGCAGCCGCAGCCAACTCCAGCGTTCAAGGATGTCTGAACCATGGGTAAAGCCGCCGTCGATCACGAGCAATTCCAACCCGTTCGCATTGGCCAAATCGATCGCTGCGCCCGCGGCCCAGCTCTCAAGCATGACGCGCTCGTCCACGCCTTCGAACAACAGCCGCGATGAATGAACGCCGGGCCGTGGAAGCATAGCGCCGGCTTCGTCTGGTCGGCGCACAACTTTATGGCGATCGTCGCTGCGAAATTGCCAAAGCTTGACGAAAATGATGCAACCGGTCTCGCTTCCTGGAGCATGCCCGGACGTCGGCGGGTTGCGAACATAACTCCCGGCCGGAAAATCGCCGGTCTCATCCTGAAATATACCATCGAGTACCAGAAACTCTTCACCGCCCGGGTGGCTATGCCGCGCGAAATGGCTGCCGGGCGCATATCGTACGATTGAGGTTGCGCGCGCCTTCTCCTCGCCGATACGGAACAGCATCCGACGATCAACGCCATTGGCCGGGCTGGCGACCCAGTCTATTTGTCCCGCGTGCATCACAATGGGGGTCGACAGATCATCATTCAGACGCATCGCGAACAACTCCAAGCTTGAGGTTTTAGGGCAAGTGCGTGCGGGGGCCGGTTCCAGCGCGCTTCGCCAATCCTCTTCCTTGCCGCTCTAGCAACGGTGAACGTATTCTCAAGGTTACAGTTCGGGGCAGGCTTGTCATAAGCGCTGTGCTGGCGTTGGCCGCTATCAGAAGCGTGGAGATCCCGGGCTCAAGCACAAAGTCGCCCCTTTCCCGCACGCTGGTGCAAGATTGGCTGCGGTATTGGCCCCCTGAGGCGCCAGGATTACGCCCACACCGCCAAGATTGATCCGCGCCTTTGCCAAACTGAATTATTGAAAAGTTGGATCAAAAAGCCATGATCCAGGTTGCTATGCGTGGGCGCGCAGCGTGACCCCAAATATTCGCGGAATGCTTGGTGTTCCAAGGATCAGACCGGAATTGCCCGCCTGAATTGTCAGGTTCTGGATATAATTCGCCTTGAACAGGTTGCTGACGAACACCGCGACTTCCAGGCCTTTGGCGATGCGCAAGCCGACGCTGGCATTGGTGAGACTATACCCGTCAATCAGCGTATATTTCGAAAGCGTCGGGTCGCCGTTATAGCTGCTGCGCCAGACCGTATCGCCATGCAGGACCACCTCGCTGCCACCGGCAACTGGCAGTGTCCAGTCCATCGCCAGCGATTCCGACCACTTTGGCAAACCGACCAATGCCTTGCCGCTCAAATCACAGGCAGCCGTGGTTGCTGTCTGCAATTCCAACGGGCAAGGCCCGGCAGGATAGCTGGTGTTGATACCATCGGCGTAGGCCACCGAACCGTTTAACGCCAATCGACCAAGATGCAGCATGGCATCGCCCTCGACGCCCCGAACGGTGACTTCAGGGATGTTGGCGAGATAGCCACGGAGCGCGACGGTTTGGCTTGAATCGACAATGGTCGATTGGAAATCATGCACTTTGGTCTGGAACAGATCAGCGTTGACGGTCAGATGATCGGTGAACAGTCGGCTCTTGACACCGGCTTCCCACGCGTCGTGACGTTCGGGACGCACCACCGCCGTCGCCAAGACCGGGTTGTTGTTCGAATCGAGCGGCAGGCCGCTCATGTTGATCCCGCCGGATTTGAAACCGCGCGCCCAGCTGACATACGCCATTGTGCTTCGGGTCAACTGCCAAGCCAGATTGGCGCGACCCGACACGCTGCCTTCATCGGCATGCGCGACATAACTCTGCGGACGCAGGATCGAGAGCTTGGCGGCATTCAACGCGGAGCTGGCCGTGGTCAGGCCGCCGGACACGGTGGTGGCGTAGGCGCCGTCCTTGATTTCCTTGGTGTAGCGCGCACCACCCGTCGCAATCAGGCCAGGCAGGATATGCCAGTTCACTTCGGCAAAGGCGGCATAGCTGTCTGCGGCATAGCGCGTATCACCGTTCTGGCCATAACCGTCGAGCAGGTTGGCCGGCACCGGTGTGGCATTGGCGCCCGTGGTTTTGCCCAGCAGCCAGGGCGCGCCATAAGACCCATAGATCGATATCGGATGCCCGGTCAGCACCTGATGAAAATATTAGAGCCCGGCGACATACGTAT
>CAIPWG010000167.1 GCA_903868655.1 uncultured Sphingomonadales bacterium | reverse complement strand
CTCATGTCCATGCCTGTCGCGCGCGTGCGGATGCGATACTGGTCGGCGGCGGCACTGTGCGCGCCGATACGCCTCGGCTGAACGTGCGCCTGCCCGGACTTGGACCACGCAGCCCCGAACGCTGGGTGCTGACACGCGGGCATGCACCCGATGGCTGGCGGGCCGTGGCCGACATCACGGCTCGCGATGCGTTCGGCAGCGCGCAATATCTGTATGTCGAAGGCGGCGCGGGCGCGGCGGCAACATTTTTGGCTGCTGACCGGGTAGATCAGCTGATGATCTATCGTGCGCCCATCGTAATCGGCGCGGGGATGGCTGCAATCGGCGACATTGGGCTTTCTCGACTGGGCGATGCGCATGGCCGCTGGGGCCATGTTGCGCGGCAAGACCTTGGCTGCGATACGCTCGACATTTACGACCGTCTTCGCTGATTCATCGAACACCCAAACACAGGAGCATGCCGGCATGTTTACAGGCATCATTGTCGAAGTTGGCAAAGTGCTCGCGATTGCTGACACCGGCGATACCCGCGTGACAATCGCATCTCAACGCAATCAGAGCACCATCGCGATCGGCGCTTCGATCGCGTGTTCGGGGGTGTGCCTGACCGTGATCGAAAAGGGCACCGACTTTGCGGGCGAACCAGGCACCGGCTGGTTTGCGGTTGATGTATCGGGCGAAACCATCCGCCGCACGGCCCCGGCCCAGTGGCATGTGGGCGCCCCACTCAATCTGGAACCCGCGCTGAAAGTCGGCGATGAACTGGGTGGGCATATCGTGACCGGGCATGTCGACGGCATTGGCGAAGTGGCAACGATCACCCCCGAAGGAGCCTCACGTCGGATCGATTTCCTCGCCCCGGCCGATCTTGCACCTTACATCGCGGCGAAAGGCTCGATCACGATCGATGGCGTGTCGTTGACGGTGAACAACGTGACCGACGAAGCCGACGGACGCGCCCGGTTCAGCGTCAACATTATCCCCCACACATCCGAAGTGACGACGCTCGGCACGCTGGTGCCGGGCAAAACCGTCAATCTGGAGATTGACGTGCTGGCCCGCTATCTCAAGCGTATGCAAAGCGCAGCGCGGGAGGCGTGAAGCCAAAGCCCCTCTCTTTGGGAGAGGGGCACTTGAACTTCAGGCCGCAACTGCCCGAAGCGCTTCAATGAATGTATCAATATTGGTGCTGGTCAGCCCGGCAATATTGATGCGGCCTGATCCGGCCATATAGATGCCGTGATCGGTGCGCAGCGCCAGGATCTGTTCGGCGGACAGAGGCAGCATTGAAAACAACCCGTTCTGAATGCCGAGCGGCGCCATCGGCACCGTTCCCACTTGCTGGGCTGCGGCCAGACGGTCACGCACTTCGCGCATGCGATTGCGCATGTCGTCAAGCTCTTCCAACCATTGCCGGGTCAGGTCGGCATCGTTCAGCACGATCCGCACGGCGGCGGCGCCGTGATCGGGGGGCATCGACCAGCTGGCCCGCGCAATGCTGGCACCATTGGCCATCGCGCGGCTCAACGCATCGGCATCGCCGGTGACCGCGTAAAACGCACCGACGCGATCGCGGTAGAGCCCGAAATTCTTGTCGCAGCTATATGCAACCAGCGCCTCTGGCACGGCAGACAAAACGGTGCGCAGACCATAAGCATCGGCCTCCATTCCCGCGCCCAGCCCCTGGTAAGCCAGATCGAGCAACGGCAAGACGCCGCGCGCAGCAATCAGCGGTGCGATTTCATCCCACTGTGCCTCGGTATAATCGACCCCGGTCGGATTGTGGCAGCAGCCATGCAACAGGACGGCATCGCCCGGTCCGGCGGTGCCAAGCGCAACCTTCAGCGCGTCAAGATCTGCGGTTCCTGCGGCGGTGACGTGGCTGAACGTTACCAGTTCCAGCCCACTCGCGGCAACAATCTGCGCATGGTTGGGCCAGGAAGGCGTACCCATCAGGATGCGGCGCACCACGGCACGCTTGGCCACTTCGATCGCCAGCCGCACCGCGCCGGTGCCACCTGGTGCCTGCATGCCATCGACGCGCGAACGGTCAAACTCCGCGCCGAACACATACGGGATTAGCGCATGGACAAACCCCATGTCGCCTTCGGGGCCCAGATAGCTTTTGCTGTCCTGCGTTTCAACCAGGCGCGTCTCGGCCGCCTTGATCGCTTTGAACACCGGGGTTGCGCCGGTGGCAGTGCGATAGACGCCCACGCCAAGGTCGATCTTTGTTGCGCGCGGATCAGCATTATAAAGCTTGATCAACCCCAACAGGGCATCGGCGGGCTGCGGCGCAAGGGCTTCGAGCATCGGTGTTGGGCTTTCCTGGCTGACAATACGGGGCCGGCGCGCAACTCCGACGGGGTCCGGCGGCGTGGCCCCCTTGCCCACCCCTGCACTTCGGCGCAAGCAAATTTGCAAAACTGCGGGGGCTGGCCGGCGAATGCGATCAGAACGGAATGCGCTTCAGCTTGTGCGTGAAATTCATATAGCCCGCATTGACTCCCAGCCGCAGGCCACCGCCCATACGCACCGGTATCACCACCAGATCGCCCCGGCGCAAATAGGATACATTAAATCCGCCCAACAGATAGGCCTGCCCCTCGCCCGCACCGATGCGGTGAAACAACTGGTCGGTGTCGTGCATGTTGTAGATCAGCACGAATGTGCTGCCGACACTGCCACCGAAATCAAACCCGACCGAGGGCCCGGTCCAATATACCGGCATCTGCCCCTCGATCTTGTGATGCAAAGTCCCTGAGCCGTACCGCAATCCGACCACAACCGCACCGCCACCTTCGTTTCCGGTGATATAGCCGTCAGGTTCGCCCTGCTTTTTAAGCAAGTCGCGGATGATCAACGCCAACCCGCGCGCGCCTTTTCCAAACACACCCTCGGCGGCATTGACCAACTCGTTTTCGTGATAGGTGGCGTCACCTGATGCAGGTACCGCGGTCGGACCGCCGACACGATCATTGGCCACGACTGCCGGCGGAACTGACGCACCAAGCGGTGGCGCCGGCTCGATCGAAGGTTGCTGCGGAGCCACTGGCGGTTGCGGCATCGTGGCGGGTGCTGCGCGCGGCGCGCGGTTCAGATCGGAATCGATCGCTGTATTGGGGTCGATGGTTTGCACTTGCGCCTGGGCACAAGGCGCGGCGAACGCCAGGCTTGCGCCCACCGCTGCAGCCATGACCGACATCCAACGGCCCGTGTGGTCAACCATATTTGCGCGCTCCCTTGTGGCCTGTCTCGGTCGGCCCGATTGGCATGGCCTCTCACGCCATCGTTGCCATCGCTTGATCATAAGGCAAGATACGACAGCCGACATCTGGTGGAGAATTGCCCGACGACCATGAACCGGCGATGAGCCGCAAAATTTTTTGCAGCTTGACGGATAATGGACCGCAAAGCAGGCCCCGCGTGTGGACTACGGAAAATTCTGCCGCACCCCTTGCCGCCCGAAAGAAGGCTGGCTATACGCCCGGCTTCGCCACTGCGGTCCGGAGACGTGGGTGAGTGGCTGAAACCAGCGGTTTGCTAAACCGTCGTGCCCTGAATGGGGCACCCCGGGTTCGAATCCCGGCGTCTCCGCCATTTTGTCATCCCGAGCCTTTCTGATGAAGGCTCGGGCCCAATTGGCCGCCAAGCTGCCATTGGCGCAAAACGTTAGTCTCGCCAGAATACGCACCAAGAAACCCGCATACGCCGGTCCACCCGAAACGTTGAATATTACAATTCGCCGCATTGATACGATACCCGAGTTCGGCTAACTTCTTGCGGTCAACAACAATTCGGTACGGGGCGAACAAACGATGGCACTTCGCGCATTACTGGCAACTTCGATCCTTGCCACTTTGTTTGCCGGCCAGGCAATGGCTGATGAAAGCTGGTCGCTGCCTAACGGCAATCAACTGATTTATGACCGGGACATCGGATCCACCGCCGTGTTGTCGTATCAACCCGCCAGAGGTCGAGGGCGTGGCCAGATTTTTGTGGTTGGTCTCGGCGGCCAAGCGAGCAATCGCGGCCAATATACCGCTTATTGGGTAGAAGCCGACGATGCGGGCGTGCTCTGCCCGGCGGGGATCGTCGATGCAGAAGGGCGGCTCTGGCATCGTTGGGGATTGGCATCTGTCGCTTTCGGCAACTCTGGTTCGCCGTCCCCAATCACGATTTTTCAAGCCGAGTGTCTGACTACCCAATGGCGTTCAGCGACTGCGCGACCGAATTGACCGGCGATCCTGCCCAACGCCGCTGACACGGCAACGCGGAAAATCCGTCACACCGCGGGGCAGCGCGTCATCGCAGCCGATGACGCGACAATCATTCAGGATTCGCCGTCAGTGG
>CAIPWG010000166.1 GCA_903868655.1 uncultured Sphingomonadales bacterium | reverse complement strand
GCAGTTTCCTTCGGCCAGTCTGGACGATGTCCGCAGTGATCCAGCCGCGCTTTCGGCGCTGCTTGAAGGGCTCGACACGTATGGCTTTGCTGTTGTGCGGCAGGTTCCGCTGGAAATGGATGGCGGGCTGGAATTGGCCGATTTGCTGGGACCGATACGGATCACCAATTGGGGTGGAATGGCCGATGTGAAGGCGATCCCCAATGCCTATGACCTGACGATGACGCCGCGCCATCTCGAACCGCACAGCGACAATCCCTATCGCGATCCGGTGCCGGGCTATATCCTGCTGCATTGTCTGCAAAACGATGCCGATGGCGGGGATTCGACGCTGGTCGACGGTTTTCACGCCGCCGCGATCCTTCAACGCGATGATCCGGCAGGCTTTGCCACGCTGGCGGCAACCGATGTGACCTTTCGCTATCGCGACGACACCGCATTTCTGGAACATCGCGCGCCTTTGATTGAACGCAATGCTGCGGGCGATGTGGTGCAGATACGCTATTCAAACCGGACCGAGATGGTCGGGCGGATGTCGGTCGCAGCGCTTGATGCCTATTACGCTGCACGCGCGGCGTTCTGGAAATTGATCGCACCCGGCTCACCGCTGACTTTGCGGTTTCGGCTGCTGCCGGGGGAATTGCTGATGATGGACAATTACCGGCTGTTGCATGGCCGCACCGGCTATACCTTGGCGAGCGGATCGCGCCATATGCGCCAATGCTATATGGACCGCGACATTGTCAGCAGCCGCCGTCGCCTGCTGAGCCCAGCATGATGGAAAGACTGCCGATGTTCCGCCATTTCGACGAAGCGACTGCCGAGGACTGGAAACCGATCGACGAAAAATTCGTGGCTTTTCAACAAGGCATTGTCGCGCAAATGGTCGCCCACTTGCAATTGCTGGCAACGCACGATCTGGGTTATCCGATTGATCGCTATGCGCATTCGCTACAGACTGCGACCCGGGCGCTGCGCGATGGGGCGGACGATGAAATGGTGGTGTGCGCCTTGCTGCACGATATCGGCGACACACTGGCCCCGCTCAACCATGGGGCCATGGCAGCTGCGATGCTGGCGCCTTATATTACGCCGCTCAATGTCTGGATGATCGAACATCACGAAGAGTTTCAGGGGTATTATTACGCCGAATTTTTCGGTGGCGACAAACACGCGCGCGATGCCCACCGCGATCACCCCGCCTTTGCTCGTACCGCGCGGTTTACCGACGAATGGGACCAGAAAGCGTTCGATCGCGATTACGACACTTTGCCGATCGAGACATTCCTGCCCGCGATGGAGCGCGTTTTTGCGCGCAAGCCCTGGGGCGATCACACAAGAGCAGAAACAGGCAAGGGTTGAAGGCGATGACCGCTGAACTGGAAATTGTACAAGACTGGCGCGTGTTCGCTACCGACCACCACCTGACTGACGTTGCGCTGGCGGGTGATAACGCAAGGGTGACATGGAGCGATGGGCGCACAACCCCGCTGCATCGTTACTTTCTGCGCGACAATTGCACATGTTCGCAATGCTATCTTCCGCTGACCCGCGAACAGCTGTTTGAAATCACCGATGCGCCCGCCGATCTGGGTTTTGCCAGTGCCGCGATCACCGCAGAGGGCGATCTCGTCGTCGGCTGGTCCGACGGCCATAGCAGCCGCTATGCGCCCGGCTGGCTGCGCGAAACGGCGGCGGACACGACAAGCCGCGCCGAACGCGAGGCCGCGCGCGCACGCCCGTTCATCTGGGGCAGCGATTATGCTGATGCGCTCAGATC
>CAIPWG010000165.1 GCA_903868655.1 uncultured Sphingomonadales bacterium | reverse complement strand
TACGTCGAATTGCTTGCCTTGATGTAATAGAAGTCGCCATCAAAATTGATGCGATCACCGGCAAACACCAGGCCTGTTTGATAATTGGTGGTCTTGGTCGGCGTCGGCGTTTGCGGCAGCAAGTTGCCACCGGTCGTCGACACGGCTTCAAGGCTGGCACTGAGCGCTGGGATCACGAAGCCCTTGGCATACTGTGCATAGACCGACAGGTTGGGCCGGATCAGATAGTTTGCGGTGAAATAGGGCAAAGTCGGCTTGTAGGTCTCGCTGGCGTAGAGACCTTCACGGGCGGATTGCGTAGCGATCGGTGTCGCCGCGCTGCGCGTGAAGCTCTGCACTTTTATACCGGGCGTAATGGTCAGGGTGTCGTGCAGCAGCTTGAATTCGAACTCGCCAAAGCCCTGATACTGTTCCCAGCCGGTGTATTCGTCATAGGAAACGTAAAGCGGCACCGGCGTGCCGTTGCTTTGCAGGTTGGTTACCCCATCGGACTTGTTGTAGTTCCAGTAGGGCCCCGAATTGGCGATGCTGAAGTTGAAGTAATCGGCGCCCAAGCCACCAGCAGCTGATAACTTGGTGAGATCGTAATCATAGCCTATCCGGTGTGAGCGCGAGTGCTCATACCAGAAGCCTGCCTTTGCGATACCGAAGCTTGTCTTTGCGTCCAGCTCCAGAATATTTCCGATCTGGCGATACTGGTTCAGCTTTGAGTGGCCGGGGATGTCGCCCGCAATCGCACCCGACTTGGACGGCAGTCCGGTGGTCGGCGAGATCGTCTGCGACGAATAGACCGTCTGGTTGCTGCACGTTGTTGCTGTCGAGGTCGGGCACGGTGTGCCTACGTTATCCGCCTCAAACGTGAAGTTTTTGTAGAAATAGGTGTAGGTCTTGTTGTCGAGGCTCAGCCAGGGGGTGATATCCCATTGCAGCCGCGCGATTTCGAAATCGGTGGCCTTGTCCTGCCAGTTCCAGTCGTTGCGCGCGGCGGCCCAGGGCGAATTGGCTGCCTGAGCCGGGTTGAGCGCGGCATAGTTCAGGCCATATGTGCCGATCTGCGAAGCTGCCTGACAATCGCTTGCCGATACAGCCGATGGTGCATTGATCGGGGCGCCCGTTGCGCTGACGAAGCAGCTGGCGCCGTTCGAGCTGTCTGGCTGGTACAGGATCGAGTGGTTGTATGTGCTCAACAGCGTAAGTTTGGCGTTGCTGCCAAGGTCAAGCTCACCCTTGATAAAGCCATTGTACCATTCGCCTGGCACGCCGGTCAGCGCGCCATCGGTCTTTTTGTGTTCGCCCACCGCGATGATCTTCAGACCACCGAGATTTTCCATCTTGCCCGAGTTGAGCGTGAAGCGTTCGAGACTCGAATTGTAGCTGCCGTAAAGCGCGATGAATTCGCCGCCGAATTTGTCATCGGGCGAGCGCGAGATCAGGTGAATATTCCCGCCATAGCTGGCCTGTCCAAGGTCGGTTGCATAGCCGGGACCACGATCGATGATGATCCGGTCATACGTGCCGTCGGGAAAATACGCTGTTGAGTGGTGCGTCGGGTCGTTTGAGTCGCCAAACGGAATGCCATCGATGGTGACGTTAAATTTGCCGTCTGTAAAACCGCGCAGGTTGATCTTGGCATCGCCGAAGCCTGGGCCGTTGCCCAGATTGGTGGTCGAAGCGCCGGGCGACAGAGCCGCAATCGTCATGAAATCGGTAGTCGTCGACACCGAATCTTCGATGATGGTGCGGGTGATGATCGACTGAGGCTCAGCCGTGTGCAGCGACGAAGTAATCGGCGTTTCTTTGTTCACGCGCGTTGCGGTGACGATGATGTCATCCGAGTTGCGGACAGTGCTGTCAGCAACCGCGGCAGCGGGTGTTTCTTCGGCAAAGGCCGGCACGGCAAGACCAAGGCACAGGACCATGGCGGTTCCGGCATAAGCGGCTTGGCGGATTTGAAGGCGTGGCATGTCGATCCCCTGCATTTTTGCAAACTCTGCAAAACGCCTGACAAACGCCCGTGACAGTTCTGTTTCGAATTGATTCATCTTGGCAATGTTCGCGCGGTGAAACATCCAAGCTGCGCCGGTTAGTAATTGATAATTAATAATAAAGTTGATTAACAGATTTGTTGCGCTGCAACGATTGCGGTGCGGGTGGCACAGTTTGGCAACACCTGCCGATCAGAATTCTGGGGGGGTGGGCTGAAAAATGGAAAAATGCTGACGTTCTGAGTCGCGCGAACATGTGGGTTTGCATGATTTCATGAAACAGACGCCACGGCGTCGCTGGAGCACATCATGACCATTCAAAGCAGCACAAGCAGCTATTTGGACCCGCTGGCCACTGCTTTGCACAAGGTCGGTGCAGCGCATCATGGCCATCGGCCTCAACCCGGCGGCGCGATCAGCAACCCGTTGGCCGAAGCGGGGGCAACGACTGGCGCAAGCGCGCCAAGCGGAACTCCCGGCGCAGCACCTGCGGCCGACGCCGGGATCACGATCAAAGTGCCGGGTTTTGCAGGCGTGCTGCTTTCAGCGCTTGGCATAGCCGGCTAGGGCAGACGCCCCGCATCGGCAGGCAGAACCGGTTGCCTGTAGAAGCGTGCAAAAGGGCGAACCCTTTTGCACGCGATCCTCACTCAAATTCAGTACGACTCTTTTTTGCGGCTGGCTTTCTTGCGCTCGTTCGGATCAAGAATGGCCTTGCGCAGGCGGATCGACTGCGGCGTCACTTCGACCATTTCGTCATCGTCGATATAGGCGATGGCCTGTTCCAACGTCATCACGCGCGGCGGCGTCAGACGGATCGCATCGTCTTTGCCGGTCGAACGGAAATTGGTCAGCTGCTTGGACTTGAGCGGGTTCACTTCCAGATCGTCGGGCTTGGCATTTTCGCCGATCAGCATGCCCTCGTATACTTTTTCCTGCGGGCTGACGAACAGGATGCCGCGCTCTTCCAAGCTGTTGAGCGCATAGCCGACTGCTTCACCGGTCGAGTTTGAAATCAGCACGCCGTTTTGGCGGCCTTCGATCGCGCCCTTGTGGGTGCCATACTTTTCAAACAGGCGGTTCATGATCCCGGTGCCGCGCGTGTCGGACAGGAATTCGCCGTGATAGCCGATCAACCCGCGCGACGGTGCAGAGAACGTGATGCGGGTCTTGCCCGCACCCGACGGACGCATGTCGGTCAGTTCGGCCTTGCGACGCTGCATCTTTTCGACAACCGTGCCTGAATATTCATCATCGACGTCGATCAGCACGGTTTCATACGGTTCGGTACGGGTGCCGTTTTCATCGGTGCCAAACAGCACGCGCGGGCGGCTGATGCCCAATTCAAAACCTTCGCGGCGCATCGTTTCGATCAACACGCCCAACTGCAATTCGCCACGGCCGGCGACTTCAAAGCTGTCCTTGTCGGCGCTTTCGGTCACGCGGATGGCCACATTGGTTTCGGATTCGCGGAACAGACGGTCGCGGATCATGCGGCTGGTCACTTTGTCGCCTTCGCGGCCGGCAAACGGGCTGTCGTTGACTGCAAAACGCATCGCGAGGGTCGGCGGATCGATCGGCTGCGATGCAATCGGCACAGTCACGCTCTGGTCGGCGATGGTGTGTGCCACTGT
>CAIPWG010000164.1 GCA_903868655.1 uncultured Sphingomonadales bacterium | reverse complement strand
GGCGAACGCCTGTGGGCCAGCTTGTGCGACAGTGCACAATTCGGAGCAATCCCCGGCACCGAACGCGGCATGTGCCGACTGACCCTGTCGGACGAAGATATCGCAGTGCGGCGCTGGTTCATCGCGCAATGCGAAGCAATCGGCATGACCGTCACCACCGACCGACTGGGCACAATCTTTGCGCGCCGCCCCGGCAGTGACCCCACCCTGCCCCCGATCGCGATGGGCAGCCATCTCGATACCCAGCCCACTGGCGGGCGGTTCGATGGCATCCTGGGCGTGCTGGCGGGGCTTGAAGTCGTGCGCACGCTGCACGAGGCCGGGATCATGACCCGCCACCCCCTCGAAGTGATCGACTGGACCAATGAAGAGGGTGCGCGCTTTGCCCCCGCCATGGTTGCCTCCGGCGTGTTTGCGGGTGAATTCACGGTCGATTACGCGCTGGCGCAGACCGATCGCGATGGCGTGACTTTGGGCGAGGCATTGGCGCGTTCAGGCTTTGCCGGGACCGCAGAACCGCACCCCTTGGCCGCCCATATCGAATTGCATATCGAACAAGGCCCGGTGCTCGAAGCCGAAGCGCTGGAAATCGGGGTGGTCAGCGGTGTGCAAGGGATCCGCTGGTATGATGTGATGGTCAAAGGGCAGACCTGCCATGCAGGCACCACGCCGATGGCACTGCGCCGCGACGCGTTGCATGCCGCCGCGCGGCTGGCACTGATGGTGGATGACATCGGTCGTTCGGACCCCGGTGCATCGCTATCGACCATGGGACAGTTTCAGGCTTATCCCGGATCGCGCAACACTGTGCCGGGCGAAGTGCGTCTGACGGTCGATTTGCGCCACCACCAGGTTGACGGGCTTGATCAGATGGAAACGGCGTTAATCAGCGCCATCGCCATGATCGAACGAGAATTGGGCGTATCGGTTGCACTTTCGCCGGTCTGGTCATCACCGCCCGTGGTGTTTGACCCGGGCGTCTTGTCGGCTATCGCGACAGCGACCCAGCGGCTGGGTTACAGCCACCGCACGATGCTGTCGGGTGCCGGTCACGATTCCGTCTATACCGCGCGCGTCGCTCCCACCGGGATGATATTCATACCGTGCGAACGCGGCATCAGCCACAATATCGCCGAAAATATCACTCCGGCCGAGGCCGAGCGCGGCGGCAACGTATTGTTGCAAGCCGTGCTCGACTACGATCGCGCCACACCGTGAAATATCACGGTGTGGTAGGGACTTAATACCGCGTGCTCAGTTTCAGTCCGAATTCCTGCGGCTTGATCGGATAGTTGCGCGCATAAGCGCCACAGATCGTCGGCACGCAGATCGGATTCACGCTGAGTATGCCGCGTTGATCGAACAGATTCTGCACAAAGGCCTCAATCGTGTAACGGCCGATCTTGCCGCCAAGCGCGATATCAACGGTCGAGAAACCTGCAGAATCGGGTAGATAGGGCATCGACGTACCCGGCTGGTTGGTCAGATACTGGCGTGCACCGGACTGGTGATTGCCGGTCACCTGAAACCAGCTTTTGACCGATCCGACCGCGAAATCGTAGCGTGCGGTCAGATTGCCCTTGAGCTTTGACTGGATCGGCAGCGGCGTGCCCGCCGGTGCCGCCAGTCCGTTCTGACAGTCCGGATTGTTGCCAGCGCCAAAATTGCAGAACGCCGTGGTCAGCTTGGCATCGATGTACGAAGCCGAACCCGACAGGGTGATCGGCGACAGGCGAAGGTTGAAATTGCCTTCGATGCCTTTGATCTGTGCATTGCCGGCGTTGTACGTTGCCAGGACGCCGATAGCCCCCGGAGGAGCGAGACCAAACTGCATCTTGTTCCAGTTTTCGATGAACGCAGCCATATTGATAGTCAGCTTGCGGTCCAGCCACTGGGTTTTGGCGCCCAGTTCAAAGTTGTTCAGCGTATCGGCCTTGTAAGGCAGGACGCTGGTGATGCGGTTGATCCCCCCCGGGCGGAAGCCGGTTGAATAGGTGAAATAGACCAGTTTGTCCGGGGTGACTTTCCAGCTGAGATTGACCTTGTGCGTTTCCCCGCTTTGTTTGACCGTGCTGCCAAACACCAGGCACGGATCAACTCCGCCAGTGCCGATCACGCAGCTTTTGCCCGCAACCGGGGTCGAGCCAGCGGGCAGCACCGATCCGGCCAGTCCCGAAAAACCCGATAGCGAGTTCTTGGTCGTAAAATAGCGGATCCCTGCATCCAAGGTAACATTGGGCACCAGATCATACGACCCGTCGGCAAACACCGCCGCATCGCGGTCAACACGATAACTGCGTGTGCAGAACACATCATCGCCACAGGTCGGCACTGCCGAAGTGTAGGCGTTGGGGTTTGCGACCTGCCCGGACAGTCCCTTAACGCTGTAATCGTTGAACATTTTATCGGTCTGGCGTTCCATGAACACGCCAGCGGTAAAATGGTACGCTTCGCTTGCGGGCGACGACACGCGCAGTTCGTTGTTCAGCTTGGAATAGATATCCTTGCCGGTATAATTTTGCGTCGGGTCGATATTGTGGCCTTGGCCGTCAAAGAATGTCGCATACGTCGGCGACAGCGCATCATAGGCAACGGTATAGGCCGAATAGTCCTGAATGACTTTCGCCGTACGCGAAAAATAGCCGCCAGCATATGTGACGTCCCACGTGCCCAGCTTGCCTTTGATCGTCAGCGCCGCCTGAACCCATTCATCGCTGCCATATTCGGGCGTGTAATCCTGGACCTGCAAATCGCCGACGCTGGGGTCGTAGAGATAGCTGCCATGGCTGTTCTGGTGTTGATAAATCAACGACGGTTCAACGTACCAATCGCCCAGCGTGACACCCAGCGCAGCACGACCGCCCGCTGTTTCAGTGTCGTTGAAGTTCTTTTTTACAAAGGCCGCGTTGGTTACCGGGCCATAATTCGCCGGATTGCCGTTCTGATCATTGACCTGATAGGTACGCGTACCGGCAACGTTGCTGATATAGCCCCCGTCCCGTTCATAGAATGCCGAGGCCCGCACCGCGATATCGTGCCCGAGCGGCACATTGATAAAGCCTTCGACTGTTCCGCCCGACGAATTGCTGCCCTTGCCATAGGTTGTGCCGGTCATATCGAACCCGGCTTCAAACTTGGCGGGGTTGGGCTTTTTGGTGATCAGTCGCAGCGTGCCGGACAGTGAGCTCGAACCGAACAGCGTGCCTTGCGGGCCAGACAAGGCTTCGACCCGTTCCATGTCATAAACGTGCAAATCGGGGGCGCCGCCGATCGTGGTCAGCGGGATTTCATCCACATAAATCGCGCTGGTTGGCTGCGGCCCGGAATGGCTGCCATTGGCATCGGACCCGCTCGACACACCGCGAAAATAGATTTGTGACTGGCCGGGACCAAACGACTGAAAACTGACGCTTGGCAGCAGCTTTGCATAATCGTCAAAGCTGGAAATCTGGTTTTCTTCCAGCTTTTTGGACCCGAACGCCTCAAGACTGATGGGCACATCCTGCAAATATTGTGCCCGCTTTTGCGCGGTCACAACGATCTGGCCGCCCGCATCGGGGGTGGTTACGACAGGAGGCGGCGCATCGGCGGCCTGTGCCTGTGATCCAGCCAGGATCGATCCACCCAGCAAAGCCGACAGCATTGCGACGCGCCCTGCGCGGTAAGTCTTAACCCTCATGTCACATCCCTTGTATGCTCTTTTGTCTTGTGACGCTGCACCACTCCGCCCTGCCCTGCAAGTCGACCAAAGCGAAAGTTGGCAGGTGATGCAGGAAATCAACGCATCGACACAGTGACGGGCATCCCGTGCCTAACCGCCTGTTACCACGGCGGTAACAGCGCCTTGCTGGTCAGGAATAACAATCGTGTGGCTGCCCGGCGTGGCTGCAAACACCTTGCCACCGACTGTGACCGATCGTGGTGCGTTGGCACCGTGGATCACCAGCGCGATGTCATGCCACCATGGCTTGAACGATCCTTGCCTTGCCTCGAATGCGATCGTTTCGACACCATGGGCACCGACAGTGCAGCGGATTGCCTGACGCATGAAAACGCCTTTCGCAAAATCCATGCTGTGACCGTCATCGTCATAGATCTCGCCCGCGCAATCCGCACCTGGGTAGATATGCAATTCCAGCGGACCACCGGGCACTTGCGATGTGCTTTGCACCAGCGCCTGCCGCGGCAGGATCGACCCGGCCCGCACAAACACCGGCAAACTATCGAGCCGCGGCGTCGCGTTGATCTTGGCATAGGCATCATGGTCGAGCGGCACGGCATTGATCGGTTCGCCGGTCCAGTAATCGTACCAGCCACCTGCCGGCAGGCAGATCGCATAGTCTTGTGGCGATTCAGGCTTGGGATTGCCCCCAATCAGCAACTTGGCACCGAGAGTAAACGTCATCGCGGGATTGCATGGCGTGGTCACCATGGCCGGGTAATCATAAAACACCGGCCGCATGATCGGGTCGCCGGTCTGCGCATTGTTCGCGGCAAGGCTGTAGAAATAGGGCAGCAGCCGGTAGCGTTCCTCGACAAAATGCCGACGGATTGCGAGGTGTTCCGGCCCATCCACCCAAGGTTCGGCATGCGGCGCATCATTGCCCGCATGATCGCGAAAAAACGGCGTAAAAGCTGCAATTTCAAACCATTTGGTCATCAGATCAGGCGATGGCCCGCCGGTAAAACCACCGACGTCTGCACCACTGTAGCTGAACCCCGAAAGCCCGAGATTAAGCAGCATGCTGACCGACAATTTCAAATGGTCCCAGCTTGAGCTGTTGTCACCGGTCCAGGTTGCAGCATATTTCTGCCCCCCGGCATAACTGGCGCGGGTCAGCACGAAAGCCCGTTCGGTCGGGCGCAACGCGCGCACGCCATCATAGGTCGCGCGGGTGTTTTCCATGCCATAGACATTGTGGATTTCGGCGTGGCTTGCGATGCGCGAGGCAAAGCCATCGCCTTCGATGCGGTGCAGCGTATCAAGCGGCATTGTCTTGGTCGGCGTTTCGAAAATCGCCGGCTCGTTCATGTCGTTCCAGAAACCGGCAACGCCACTGTCGGTCAAACCTTTGAACTGCGTGCCCCACCAATCGCGCGTAGCTGGCACGTTGAATTCCGGAAACACCGCGGGGCCGGGCCAGACCGGTGCCACATACAACGATCCATCGGGGTTGTGCAGAAAGTGGTTGCCCACTTTGCCCTGCTCATATGGCGAATAGCCCTGCCCCGGAGCCGCCGCGATATGCAGATCGACAATCGTGACCAGCTTGATCCCCAACGCGCCGATATCAGTGGTCAATTTGGCCATGTCGGGGAAAGCCGTGGTGTTGATCGTGAAGGGCCGGTTGCGATCCTGATAATCGATATCCATCCACACGACATCGGCCGGGATATGATCGGCGCGCAAATGGCTGGCGATGGCTTTCACCTCGTCAGCCGTCTTGTACCCCCACCGCGACTGTTGATAGCCGAGCACCCAACGTGGCATCAGCGGTGACTTGCCAGTCAGATCACCATAACCGCGCACAACATCGCGAACAGTGGGCCCCGCTATAATATAATAGGTGATCGGGCCCTTGACCGCGCCAAACGCCAGCACGCCCTCTTCACGATGGCCGAAATCGAACCAGCTGCGCCAGGTGTTGTCGAGAAACACACCGTAACTGCCCCCAGCACCACCCGCACTGATGAAAAACGGGACCGCCTTGTACAATGGATCGGCGCTCGATGCATAGCCGAACGCATCGGTGTTCCAATTGACGAAACTGCCCCCGCGCCGGTCAAGCGACCCGGATTTGTCGCCCATGCCGAAGAAATGTTCGTCCTGCCCCATTACTTTGCGC
>CAIPWG010000163.1 GCA_903868655.1 uncultured Sphingomonadales bacterium | reverse complement strand
GCGATCGAAGCCGGACCGGTTGCGGCCTTTCAGTTTCGCGTAAAAGGTATCGATGAACACGCTTCAGTGCGTCTGGCCGAGCCGTTGCGCGATATTTGCGCAGCGCGCGACGTGGCGTTTATCGTCAACGACTCGATTAGCCTGGCCAAACGGCTTGGTGCGGATGGCGTCCATATGGGCCAGAATGATGGCGATGTCGCCGATGCGCGAGCACGCCTGGGGCGCGATGCGCAAATCGGCGTCGCTTGCATGGATAGTCGTCATCTGGCGATGGAAGCCGGCGAAGCCGGAGCGGACTATGTTTCGTTTGGCGCGTTCTTCCCGTCGATGACCAAAGAAACCAGCCATGTCGCAGATCTTGATCTGTTGCGCTGGTGGTCAAACTTGTTCGAATTGCCCGTTGTTGCCATCGGCGGGATTACACCGGCAAACTGTGTTCCGCTGGTTGCGGCAGGGGCTGATTTTCTGGCTGCCAGCCATGCTGTGTGGAGCGGTGACGAAGCCAAAGCGGTTTCCGAATTTGCGAGCGCGATTGCCTGCGGAACCGATTTGCGCAGGGCGGGTGGCGCTTGATCTAGTTGCCGTTATCGGCGCCTTCTCCGGTGCTGGCGTTGCTTTGCCGCACACAGCGCCCAGGCTCGCGCATGCCAGTCTCGTCGACAGGATGCAGGATGCCCTGTCCGACCAGCACATAACGCCGTCCGCGAAACGCTCCCCCGGTCATGGTCAGATCGTTGCCCAGCAACACGTAAGTCCCGGTCTCGCCTGTCGACGTACGATAGCTCGAATCGGCGACAACGCGGAAACTGTCCTGCAACTGGCGCGCGGGCGGGGCAGTTGCGTCACCTTCGGACTCGCAGATCCAATAGCCCTTGAGCAGGACCCGCAACAGTCCACCCGGCGCAGCCTCTGCCGGATCAGAAAACAGCGCAAAACCAACAGCCAAAAACGGGCCAAAGCGGCGCAGGGCGACAATAAATGGAGAGCAATGCATCACATTGGCGCGGTACCACACGCCGGTGACTTGAAGCAATCGCTGCCAGCGGCTAAGGGCCGCCATCGCATCCTGTCAGGCAAGGCTCTTTCCATCATGAAGATCAGCGGCGTGGACATCCGTCCGGGCAATATCCTGGAATACGAAAAGGGCATCTGGAAAGTTGCCAAGACCCAGCACACCCAGCCCGGCAAGGGCGGGGCGTTCATGCAGGTTGAAATGAAAAACCTGATCGACGGGCGCAAGACCAACGTACGGTTCCGTTCGGAAGACCGCGTTGAGCGTGTTCGGCTCGATACCAAGGATTTTCAGTTCCTCTATGCCGAGGGTGAAAGCCTGGTGTTCATGGATGTCGAAACCTACGATCAGATCACGTTGCCTTCCGACTTGCTCGGCGATGCAGCGGCCTTTTTGCAGGACGGCATGACCGTGATGCTGGAAATGTATGACGAACGCCCGATCTCCGTCGAATTGCCCGATCAGGTCGAGGCAACCATTGTTGAAGCTGACGCCGTTGTGAAAGGCCAGACCGCCTCGTCCAGCTACAAACCGGCGATTCTCGACAACGGCGTGCGCGTTATGGTGCCGCCGCATATCGGTGCTGGCACGCGGATTGTCGTCGACGTTTACGAACGCACTTACGTCGGCAAGGTGGGCTGATCTGATGGCAGCCATTTCCGGCCTGATTCGTGTCATGGAGCGCGCCGCCCGCAAGGCCGGCACGCGTCTGCGCCGCGATTTTGGCGAAGTCGAACATCTTCAGGTCAGTCGCAAAGGCCCATCGGATTTCGTCAGCAAAGCCGATCGTAACGCCGAACGCTCGATTTATGACGACCTGCTTCAGGCACGGCCCGACTGGGGCTTCGTCATGGAAGAAGGTGGTACGATCGAGGGCGACCCCACCAAGCCGCGTTGGATCGTCGATCCGTTGGATGGCACGACCAACTTTCTTCACGGCATCCCGCATTTTGCGATTTCGATCGCAGTGCAGGAACCGGCCTATGATGGCTCGGGCTGGGGCGATGTGATTGCGGGATTGGTCTATCAGCCGATCACCGATGAAAGTTTCTGGGCCGAAAAGTCTCGCGGTGCGTGGTTGCAGGACCGACGTTTGCGCGTATCGGCACGGCGCGATCTCGATGAAGCGCTGATCGGCACAGGCATTCCGTTTTCCAACCGCGGCGATGCCGCGCAATGGATGCGAATTTATCGCGAACTGGGCCCACGCGTTGCGGGCATCCGTCGCAACGGCGCGGCTGCTCTCGATCTGGCTTGGGTTGCCGCAGGCCGGTTTGATGGTTTTTGGGAAACCGATCTCGCAATCTGGGATTCGGCCGCCGGTTGCCTGCTGGTTCGCGAAGCCGGTGGCTTTGTTTCGGACTTTCGCAGCCGTTCGCCATCGATCTGTGCCGAGTCAGTGCTTGCTGGAAATGACGCTTTGCATGCAAAATTGTTGAAATTGGTCGGATCGGCGTTGAAGGCCGGTTGATCGAAAGCTCAAGACCCGCTAGCGGGTCTTGGTGTGCCCCTGTGGTGGAATGGTAGACGCGTCCGACTCAAAATCGGATGGAGAGATCCGTGCCCGTTCGAGTCGGGCCAGGGGCACCACTTTTCAATGATTGAGGCTTTTGAGCCTATCACACGTGGCACAGTGCACGCTCGGTCATCTGGGCTTCATCTGGGTTGTCGCATATCCCTTCGTAGAAAGTTCGCGTCTTCGGGCGTGGCTGTAACCGGGCGAGGCCCTGTTGCGAATAGGGTAGCGTCGAAGCATTCCTGCTTCATCCCTGCGACAAACGGTGGTGCTTTTCATGTCTTTTGATCGACGTACAACAGTTGCGATGCTGTTGACTGGCGCTGCAGCGGCATTTGCCGGAGTGGCGCGCGGTGCCAATGCGCCTTTTGCGCTCAGCGATGCGCAATGGCGGCAAAAGCTCAGCCCGGCAGCTTACCGCGTTTTGCGCCAGGCGGGCACCGAGCAACCGTTTACCAGCCCGCTGCTCAACGAGCATCGTCGTGGCCGATTCGCCTGTGCCGGGTGCGACTTGCCCTTGTTCAGCACCAATACCAAATTCGACAGTGGCACGGGTTGGCCCAGCTTTTGGCAGCCACTGGCGCACGCTGTTGCGACGCATACCGATTACGAAATCGGTTTGCCGCGCACCGAAGTCCACTGTCTGCGCTGTGCCGGGCATTTGGGGCACGTGTTTGACGATGGTCCAGCGCCGACTGGCAAGCGTTATTGCATGAACGGCGTTGCACTTGTGTTCCATGCAGGTGCTGCATGAACCGGGTGTGGTTGGGCGCAGCCGCAAGCGTTGGCATTGCCGCGTTGGCTTTGACGTTGGGTGCGCCATCGACAGCGGCGCCCACCGGACCATTCCCTGATCCGCCTGCACAGGCACCGGCAACTGCGAGCAGCGAAATTGCCGTGTTCGCAGGCGGTTGCTTCTGGGGTATGGAAGGTGTGTTCGAACATGTGAGGGGGGTAAAGACGGTTACCGCCGGCTATACCGGCGGAACACAGGCGACCGCCGATTACCAGACGGTCTCAACTGAAACCACCAACCACGCCGAATCGATCCGTATTCAGTACGACCCGCGTGTGGTCAGCTATGGCCGACTGCTCGAAATCTATTTCGCGGTCGCGCATGACCCGACGCAAGTGAACGGACAATATCCTGACGAAGGGCGCAGCTATCGTTCGGCGGTGTTTCCACAGAACCCTGCGCAACGGACGCTGACCGAGCGCTATATTGCCACCTTGAACAAGGCCCATACGTTCAAGGCGCCAATTGCGACGAAGATTGAAACCGGGCGGTTTTTTCCGGCAGAGGAATACCACCAGCAATTCATGCGGCGGAACCCCAATCATCCCTATATCCGTCGCTGGGATGTCGAACGCGTGGCACATTTGCGTGAACGGTTCCCGCAGTTTTATCAATAATCAGCACGGCGTAGTTTGCGGCTGAAATAGATTGCAGCCCAGATCATCAGTGCCATGCCCAGCGTGCCACAGGCGATCCCTGCACCGATCAGCGATTGGGTCCAGGGCAGGCGAAACCCGGGAATATTGCGTATCAGCAGCAACGCAACCGAGCCGCCATAGCCGCCGGCATCGGCAACGTAGATCAGAAATGACGCGTTGCCGATGCTGCCGGTGGCAGCAACCAGACGGTCAAACAGCATGCCGTTAAACGGGGTATAAGCCAGATAGAGGCCGCCGCCGAGCGCGGTCATCCACCATACCGGACCGATCCAGTGCAGGACAAAGGCAAGCGAACTGAGCGCGGCCAGCGCCAACCCCAAAGTCACCAGGACGAAATTCACCACCAAGGCGCGATCGTTGTTGCGGATCACGGTCAGTGTCGCCAGCACCCCCAGCACCATCACGCTGATCGGCAGTTCGGTCAGCGAAAACAGCTCGGCCTTGCCGCCCAGACCCAGCTCGGCCCAGATCTCCGCAGAGAAATTGTCCCGGAAATCACGCAGTGCCGTCAGCAGGACATAGAGCAGTACAAGCGCCAACAAACCAGGCCCGAACCGCTGGAGCAGCGCACGCCGCGCCACCGCATTCATTGGCACGCGTTTGACCCGTTCTGCGATATCTGCTGCATTGGGCGGGGGCAGGGTGGCAAGCCCGAACAGACAAAACGCCAGTAAAGGAATAAACAGCGCACCGGTGACCGCCGGCATCCACCATTCGCCCGCGATATGCGTGGTCATGACGACAGTGCCGACCGACTTCATCACACCCGACGAGATCACGAAGCTGGCACAAAGCATCGCGCCGATCATGTCGGACTGGCGTCGTCCCTCGACAAAGCCGAACACCATTCCCCACACCATGCCCAGTGCCAACCCATCGACGAACATCGCCGCAATGTTCCAGGGCGCGGGGATCACAGCGAATAGCACGAGTGCAGCCTCGGCAATCAGGCTCTGCATCACGATCCCGGCAATACGCCGGTGCGCCGGCAGTTCCGCGATCACACGCACGCCAATCAGCTTGGCCAGCGCATAGCCAAGCACTTGCGCGATGACCAAGGCGACCTTGTAATCCACGGCCAGGACTTGAGGCAGGCCGGAAAAATGCGCCGCGGCAAAGGCCTTGCGAAAGGCGTAAATGCAAAAATAGGTGCCGAACGCCATCGTGCCTGCATAAACCGCAAAAACACCTTGTGGCGCGCGCACCAACCAGCTTCGGACGGTTGCGACCAAGTTCATGCGGAAAGGCTGCCCGGCTTTTGACCCGCCGCGATCGCCGCGGCAATCCGGTGGACCACCGGGATCAGGTGCGACACATCATCGATCACGAAATCGGCACCTTCACTGCGCAATGCCGCTGATGCCGAAGCAATCCGAGCCGTGCGGTCTGCAGGATCGAGCGCAGCCAGATCGTCAGCAGCCAATCCGATGGCATTGCCTGATGCGGCCACGCCCACTGTCCAGCACCCGGCGTTGCGACCCTCGGCAATACCAACCGGTGCGTCGTCGACTTTGATTGCCGCCCAGGCTGGCCAGACGTCGAGCGCGATCAGCGCAGCCCAGGTCATCTGGGGGGCAGGGCGTCCGCTCGGCGTGTCGCCTGCGCAAACCACGACTGCGGGGTCATAGCCTTGTGCAGCGGCCTTTACGCGGATCGCGGCCATCATATCCGGGGTGTAGCCAGTGCCCGACCCAACCCTGATATTCAGTTTCAACAGCTCTGCGTAAGTTTCTGCCGCGCCAGGTATCAATTCAGCGGCATGTTGAGCGGCTTCGACCATCGCCGGTTCGACCAGAGCATAGATCCGGTCAACATCCACCACCGCCGGCGCCGCGCCGAAATGCGCAGTCCAGCGTGCAACAATACCCGGTTCTGACAGCAGCGCGGTCACGTGGTCGTATTTGGCCTTGCCCATGTCGGCACGGGCTTCGGCTTCGGTAATCGGCACGCCGTGGGCTGCGAACACCGTGCGCAACGCGTTGACCGGAGCCATGCAACCGAAATCGACCATCGTGCCGGCCCAGTCAAAAATGACGGCTTTCACCGGAAAAGTCATCACGCGTCTCCCATCAAAGAGTTCAGTACTTCTTCTGCGATGCCAAACGACGTCGATGCGCCGGTTCCGCCGGTTACGATCACCAGCCGTACGTCGTCTGTTGGGGTGTCAACCAGATAGGTGCGATCGCTCGCCGAAGCATATGTGCCGACCCAGCGTTCGAGCACAGCGGGCGCAGCCCGGCCAAAGGCGCGGACATATTCATCAAGGATGTCGTGTTCTGCGCTGGCCGGGGCAAATGGACCGGGCAAATCGTCATAATGGTGACTGTCACCTACGATCAGCGACCCATCAGCACCCTGGGCAACGATCAAGTGCACGCCATTGTCATAATGGCGCGGTTGTTCGGCCAGGAGCTTGGCCTTCAGCACCGATGCCTCGGGCAAAGCTGCATAACCCGTATAGCGGGTGAGCGACAGGTCGCTCATGAGTGCGCCGGGCAGACGAAAGCCGGGATCAGCCAGCCGCAGCATCGAAAGGCGGCAACGGCGCAGATTGTAACTGGCAATGCGATCGGGCCACAGCGTGGAAAAATCATCGCCAGGGCAAACCACCACATGGCGCGCCTCAACGGCGCCGCGCGATGTCTCGATCCGTGGTGGCAAACTGGAAAACGCGACCGTTTCGGTCAACATGGTGATGCCGAGCGTTTCCTGCGCCCAGCGCGCCAGCAGCGGGATCGCATCGCGCGACTCCATCCGGATTTCATGCGGGCTGTACAACGCGCCGTGGAGATCATCTCCACCCAGCCCATGGGTTTCATCGCGGAATTCGCCGGGCGATAACAAACGGCAACCTTCGCCCATCTCGGTTTGCAAAAATGCCTCGATCACCGCGATGGCTTCGGGCGATCGAGCGCTGAGATAAAGGCCGCGATGTTCGATCGGTATCTTTGCTTCGGGTGCAATGTCTGCCCAGACATCGCGAGTACGCCGCGCGAGCGACCAGGAATGACCACGTTCCTGACCGGTTACGGTAATGAACCCGAAATTGCGGATCGAGGCACCGTTGGCATGCCGCTCGCGCTCGATCAGCACGACGCTGTAGCCACGGCGCGCAGCCGTAATTGCGTGCGCCAGTCCCAGCACACCGCCGCCGACTACGGCCAGATCATACTGCTTGGTCATGAAATCAGCCATCCCCCCGGGCATTGTATCCAAGCCATTCCTGCAAACAAGTCGGGGCGACACCGTTGCCAGTGCCGCCCCGCCTGTTGTGTTCAGGTCAGTGCCTGAGCAGGGCTTAGAACGCAGTCCCGATCTTGAGGCCATACGTCAACGGACGAAGCGGCACTTCGGACTTGATGAACTGCGCAGTCGACGTGAAGGTCGATGCGTGGCTGTTCGACAGATTTTCACCGAACAGTGTCACCGTCCAATTGTCGCGCTTGAAGCCGACCTGCGCGTCGAACTGGGCATAACCCGGCAAACGGTAACGGAAGATCGTGGTCACAGGCACGGCCACACCATCGCCCGACGGATACGTCGACGGTTCGGTGTACATGCTACCCGTATACGTTACGCCGCCGCTGACGAACCACGCCATGTCGGCAGTGCCCTGCCAATCATAACGGCCGCGCAAATTGGCCTGCACGTGCGGGCTGAACGGCGTTACCGCGCCGATATTGCCGAACGGGCTCTGCACGTTGATCTGCGTGCCCTTGCTGTAATACGAGGTCAGCTGCTTGCCAACATTGACTGACAACGGGTTGTTGACCGTCAGCAACGGCGCGCTCGACTGCTTTGAGTCGTTGTAGGTAAACCCACCCTGGATCGACACGCCAGCCACCGGACGGGCCACCACTTGGGCTTCAAGACCCTTGATGTGATAGCTCGGTCCATTGGTGACAAACGTGGTGTTGCCATAACCGCCGGCAGGGTTGAACACACCGATCGGCGGATTGCTCCAGATCATGTAATAGGCCGACAGGTTGAACTGCACCTTGCGGTCAAACAGGTCGGTTTTCAGACCGGCTTCCCAGTTGGTCAGCTCGTCGGGGCTATACGACAGCGGGCGGAAATACTGTGGCACGCCGTTCACGTCGGGCAGGATGTAATAACCGCGGCGGTTGAAGCCACCGGGGCGGAAACCCTGGCTGAACGTGCCATAGACCATTGTATGTTCGGCAGGCTTCCAGGTCAGCTGGGCTTTGCTCTTGAAGCCCTTGTACGTGACGTGATCGTTGTCTGCATCGATGTTGTGGTTGCCGCCACCGACGATCGGGCACGCAATGACCTGATAGCACGAAGTATACGTCTGATACTGCGAGCCGACTTCAAATTCCTTGTAGTTGTAATAGCGCGTGCCGCCAGTCAGCGTCAGGTTCGGCATGATATCGAAATCAACCGAGCCGAAGAACGCCAGCTGTTTGTAGCCGCGCTGCGTGTCTTCACCAAATGTGGTGCCGACAGGTTCCAGACCCGGCTGGTTGGCTGTTGAACCGGGGAATGTTGCAACCTGGCCGACGCAGGCCACGTTTGCAGTGATCTGCGCAGCAGTACAGCCGGGGATCGACGTGTAGTTAAAGCGCATCACGTCGTAGATTTTGTAATCTTCGTAATAGGCGCCGACAATAGCGCGGATGCGCTTGCCTTCGGGGCTCTGGATACGCAGTTCTTCGCTGTGGTGCGTGTTGCGGATCTGGTCGTTCCAGTTCGCAACCGGCGAATAGCAATATGTCGAACCCTTGCCAAAGCCCGTGGCCGAGCCGGTGCACTGGTAATACATGCCGCCCGCGGTACGCGAGTAGTTTGAGTAATCCTGCTGTTCTGACACGTTACGCGTCATGTACGAACCGGTGTAGACAACTTTGAAGTCGCCCACTTTGCCGTTCAGTGTCCAGGCCGTGTTCCAGTAGCTGTCGACGTTGTACGACGGCGAGAACGTGGTGGTCTGCAATGCGCCCAGTGTCTGGAAATCCGAACCGACGGGATACGAGGCGAAAGTGCCTTCGGCATCAACCCGCTGATAGCTCTCGGTCACCAACAGGTTCCAGTCTGGAACGATATCCCACAGCGCTTCGATGCGGCCACCGGTGTAATCGACCGGATTGTAGTTCTTCTTCACCTGCGCCGAGTTGTTGTACTGCCCGTTGTTTGCTTGGTTGGTCGGGCTCGGGATAAAGCCATAGCCGACCGAACCAGGGTCGCTGGCCTGACGCGTGAACGTCGAATAGACGTTGCTGATGTAGCCGCCATGGTGATCGTCATAGATCGTCGCGCGCAGAGCCAGCTTGTCCGACACGACCGGGATGTTGATCGTGGCATTGAAAGCGGCGTTGGCTGCACCACCGCTGGCGGTCCCGCCGAAGCTGCCTTCCATGTGGCCTTCGAACTTGCCGAGCTTGGGCTTGGCCGTGATGTAACGCACGGCGCCTGCTTCGGCGCCGCCGCCGAACAGCGTGCCCTGCGGACCCTCGAGCACTTCGATGCGCTCAAGGTCGGCCACATAGACGTCGGCGTTACGCGATGGGAACTGCATCGACTGATCATCGAGATACAGTGCGACGTTGGGGAACGGCGCGATCGTACCGGACGACTGGTTGCCCGCTGCGCCGGTCGACAGGCCGCGCATAAAGATCGCGCCTTGGCCGGGGCCGTTGCTGGCGAACGTTACGTTGGGTGTATATTTCAGCAGATCGCTGAAGCTTGTCACATTGAGCTGTCCCAGCGCATCGCCGCTGAACGCCTGCAGTGTCATCGGAACGTTCTGGATCGATTCGTTACGACGCGTTGCGGTAACGATGATTTCGCCCGAGTTATCTGCCGGTGCGGTGGCAACGGGTGCGGCAGGCGCGTCGGCT